>JAEZFR010000083.1 GCA_023417285.1 Bacillota bacterium | reverse complement strand
TGTCGGTTGCAGTTGTGATTGTTGTAATTAGGGTATTGTAAGGAGGGATTGCATTGCATAAGGAATTCGTTGAAGTAATAGTAAAATATACAAAACAAAGACAACAAATACCCTTAAAAATAATTTGGAAAAATGGTAGAACCTTCGAGATTGACAAGGTCTTGGACATTCGCCCTGCTCCATCTCTAAAAGTGGGAGGTCAGGGAATGCGCTATACCTGTCGAATACACGGAAAAGAAACCTACCTATGGCATGACGAAGAAAGCTGGTTTGTCGAGGCGAAGTGATAGCCATTGTCGCCCCGATTTATTTTTTTGTTTTTAATTTAGTATAATTCATAGGTTTAATTCTTACTTTTATTCTTTGATTTGATTATTTAATTCTGATGCTTTATTTCTTTAATTTTAGTACATTGGTTTTGATTTTTGATTCTTTAGGCTTTTGATTTCTTTAGGTTATATTATTAACTTCTGATTCTTTACTGATACTTTTACTATTTAATGTGTTTACTCTTTCTGACATTATAGCCATCAGTACTATGAAAGCAATGAGATAAACAGGATACAAGCTTATACTAATATTCTCTGCCAGGAAGCCAAAAAACGGAGCCATGAAGGTTGTTCTAAATAAGCACTTGCCATTTGAATGCCCATAATTGCCTGAGAATTTTCCTCTCCAAAGTTTTCAGGAGTTTCATGCAATAGACATGGGAAGACTGGAGCACAACCCAGTCCAACTATAATTAGGCCTGCCAAAGCAATTGTATCTCCAAAAGGCAGCAAAATAATAATGGCACCCTAAATAATTAAACCGCCGTATTAATCAGCCCTTTAGCTTGTCTATGGATAGTACTATAGAATAATTTGCGTATTCTAGTAGTGCTTCAAGAAATTGATTCAATTGATTCGAGCCCTTCATAACCACCTTTACCATATAGCAACCACCTCCGCTTGTACGATGTGCTTCCACAACACTCTCCTGTGAGTTGAGAAAATCAACAAAACTCTTATGGTTGGTTGTTTTCATATGTATTGTAATAAATCCGGTCAACTCCATACCTAACTTTTTTTCATTTACCTTCAATGTATACTTTTCTATGATGCCCAAATCTTCCATCTTACGGATGCGGCTTGCTACGCCCTGCCCTGACATATGGATAATCTCACCTATCTCTTTCCATTGAAGCCTAGAATTTTCTTTTAATAGTTGAATAATTTGAAAGTCTATCTCATCAATCATAGCAAATCCTTTCATGCTGAAATAAAAAAGGTATTATTTATTACATAGTGGAATTGAACTCTGCTACAAATGATTATAACATTAATTTAGTAATAAATAATCAGAAGGAGAAGATTATGGAAAAATTAAAGAGTAATGGTACAGCTCTATTAGTAATTGACGTGCAGAATTTTTATTGGGAGAAAGAAAGTCATGACGAATATATTGCAAACCTTCAAAACATTATTGAAGCCGCAAGGAACAAGGGCTTGCACGTAGTCTATGTAAAGCATGTCTGGGGAGATTCTCCAGAGGACTACATTTTTAATATTAGAAAAGAGATTAAACCGCAAGCGAATGAGGCTATTGTTTTAAAGCGTACACCAGGTTCTTTCTTTAATACCAATCTGGAGGAAATATTAAAAACCAAGGATATTAGAAATGTCATTATCACAGGAATGAAGACTAATCACTGCTGTGACACCACTACCCGTGAAGCTTCTGCAAGAGGCTATAATACAATGATTATAAGTGAAGGCGTTCGCACTTTTGACCTAAAAGGAATAGATGGTGAAATGATCCCTAGAGAGACAATTCAGTATGTAACATTAAGTATCCTACAAGGTTTTGCGAAGTGTATCTCTACGCAAGAATTTCTACAGATGGAATTTGAATAAAGAAACATTGTATTAGTTTCTTTTGCTATATTAAAAAGGTCCTCCATGATATTAATTTATCCTGGAGGGCGTCATTAAATATATTTATATATGAGCTATTCCATTTTCTCTAATATTTTTAAAGCAGCTATTAAGCATATCAAAGTCAATTTTACCATCACTATTTAATGCAGGAGCCTCTACTGTATAAAAGCCTTTATAATTGCGCTGTCCAAGGAACTTAAAAAACCTATGAAAATTAATATTCCCTTGTCCAATAGGCAGTGTTTGAAGCCTTTCCCATTCTTTATGCCCTCCAGCATAATCATTAATATGAAGGTGCATAATATTTCCATTGTTCCACAACCATTCATATTCAGAAGAATAGATAAGATCCATCTGATTATGGAAAGCAGCCATTTTTGTATCAAATACAAAACTTATTTGGGGGTACTGCTTAGCTAATGTTGACCAATGCTTCATTGGGTCCTCGTTGCCGCATACAACATTTTCAATCATTAAATCCAGCTTGTTTTTATCCGCTATTTCCTTAAGGGCACCAAATGCGTGAATATTATTTTGTATGTACTTGTCAGATATAATGCCATTCCACAAATGCAGCACTATTTTGGAAGCATTAATAGCAGCGGCAACTTCACAATTAACTGTAAATAGCTGTAGTGCCTGAGCCAAATCGCCGTCTTCATTTCGACTAATAGCTTCACATATTCTTTTTTCGCAATGCATAACAGGAATATTTATAGGCATCTGCTGCAAGCCAGCAACCAGTTTATCTACCGAATCGTACCAGTAGCTATACATCATAAACTCAAAGCCATCACACATAAGCTTTTGAGCATACTCTTCCAGCAACCAATAATTACGATTATTAGCCTTTCCCATTAATGACCCAGTTGAGCATAGTATTTTATTCATATTTATATGTAGCAGTCACTTTAAAAAAAGTGCCTTTTACCACCTTTTGAGTTATTGTACTACTGAACTATTTACTTATCATCTGACTTTTACAAGTAAATTATTACTTTTTTACTTTTACTGTTTTATTGTACTTCTAATATGCTTTACTGAATTAATTTTACGCGTTACATTAGAATGTGTAAAGAGAAGTTGTGGTATAGTTTCTGTATTTATCTATTTTTACTCTTCGTCCGAATTATTCAAGTTTCAAACCTATTTATAACATTTACTATTGTGGTCTGGTACCTATGCGTACTTTTTTCAGTTTCTCAAATAACAGCTCACTTCCTTTTGCTGCCAAGACAAACACTAAAATAACCGCAAAATATCTATATCTAACCTGTATTTCAATCAAAGCAAGTGCACCAAAATAACACATCAGTATTATTGAAAGCAATACAACTGGTGAATTTACTTTTTTGTCCATAAACACCCTGTATAACCCTATTAGCAGTAGAATAAATGCCAAAATATAATATATTTTTTCAATGCATAAAATACTAAATTCATATTTTTTTAGTCTTTCACCAGGAACTAAGTTGTTATCAACATTATGGTAGAATCCCCATCTTAGAGTGTCAAACTGTGCCCACATTATTTTTTGTTTATCATTCATTAACTTAAGAAGCTTAATAGGACCAACCGATAGCCTTTCAGCTATCAGTTTTTTTGCAGTGTTATTTCTTTGTGTCAAGTCACTTGACGTAAAAACTGCTTTTTCATCCTCATATGAAAACTCTCCTTTTGACTGTTGGTTAAGGCCTATAACAAACTTCCAAAGCGGAAAGTTATTTGCCAAGCCCTGAGGATCTATATCTGATTTCATAACGATGGTTGATATGCTGAAGCTTGTAAGTAAATAAGACACTAATACTACTGCTACTAGTGCCACCTTAGCTACCTTTTTGTGGCTAATAACTTCAATTATCCCCCAAATTAACACCGATACTACCAATATCACTCCAAGCGGTCTTACGGCGTTTCCAATTGCCATAAATACACCAGACAGGATAGTTCGTACATAAAAATTAATACTATCATTAAGAATTAAATACAGAGAAAGCAGGAACATACACGCTGCAAAATGTTGATTTGTAAGTACTGGTGCTAGAAAATAAGGTTCAGGATATAAGAGATATAAAATAGAAATAAATCTTGCAGATTGTTCGTTTGAAAATATACGAGCAATTAGATAGATGAATAAATTTGTTCCCGCCATAAAAAAACAATTTACTAGCTTTATTGGAAATAGGCTTGTGCCTACAACCTTCATTATACCAGCATAATATATAACCGGACCAGTCTGATATGCCCACATTTCAAAATAATAACCATGCCCGAATTCTTTATTCCCATGTAAAAGATTAATAGCACATTTATAGAATGTTTCAAAATCTGAGACAGGTTTTGCGTCTATAAAGTATGCAAGTAAACCTTTAGCCAGAAATGCTAATAAGAAAACCACAATTGAAAATACTTTAGGCGAAATGTTTATCTTGTATGATAGAATATACACAATGAAAAATATTGGCACAACGACTAGGGAATATAATAATACCTTATTTGCAACCGAAAATGAAAAATTTAAGTAAAGCAAATATATAGTAAATAAAGCTAATACAAGAATTAAGAGTTTGCTTAAAACAGTTCCAAACCTTGCGTGTCCCAATTCCTTTGTGCTAATCTTCATTTGCTCCCCCATAATTACATTTATACTAATTAAGCATAAAACAAAAATATTATATGGAAATTATATCCAATAAGTATTATTCTATCATATTACGCAGTTATATAAAATAATCCTCTTAATTAAGGCTAAGTTTTTACTTCCAGTCAAATGCAGGGATTCCCCCATTACCCTTAAATAACCTTTTTTGTTCATTAGCTTTGTAGTCCACTACAAACATTTCAAAATGAGGGTTATTCGAAATATCTGAATATTGTGTAGCGAGTGCAATAAACTTATCATCAGGTGAAAATATGTATTCTTGATTGCCAGTTAGCGATATACTTTTCCATTCTTTTTTTGTATCAATATCATAGACTGTGATGTAGCAGTAAAGTTCAAGTTCACTTCTGACAATATTGTTTGTGCCATATGATTACAAATAAGGCATAAAGATTATAGTCAGGGGTTGAATTATATAATTTTTCAGCCCTATTGTACATTAATTGTCCTTGCTGATTAGTTATTGGAATACTTATGAATCTATCATAGTAGTAATAATACTTTTATCATTCAAGATCTAAAACTTGGAATGATTATTTATTTAGAAATATAGTACACAAATCACGGTGACATATTAATACTTTCGCGTGTACTAATTCTCTATCTCCTACTGTATCCAAACAAAATCAGAACCCAAAGCTACCTGAAATTGAGCTCCACTGATCTGCATTTATACTTCCAGTCGCTACCGTTGATTGATTAAAGCTGCCATAGAAGTCTTTGTTTACTATTTCGTTAAATTTTGCATCAGCTTCACCAACACTTTATTATAGCTATGCTTATTTACTCGAAGAGTGGCATTCTACAAACATAATATACCATATTTGTTCGTGTTTTGTGTGTAGTATAAATAAAGAAACCTACCTTTTCATCCCCGAATAAGATGAAAAGATAGGTTGTCAAACTATTTTGTATTCCTTAAATACATCAAGTTGAATATTAATTTCTTAGTATATTCACGTGATATTTAATATAACCCATATTCATGGAGCATGCCTTTAGTACTAATTTAACAGGGTTACTACTAGTTAACTTACTTAAATCTACTGAATATGTCAATTTTTCATCACTAACCTTAGTTTCAGTCCCCGTAGCCTCTCCCGCCTCTACAGAATACACTATCCACTGTAAACGTTCTTTTGTAATATCTATAGTAATACTACTTACAGAAGAATCAACATGTACAGTAATATCTGTTGGAGTATCCGACTTAACTTCTATTCCAGAACCTGTTGTAATATTTAACAAAATATCTTTTGTTTGAGCAATAGTGAATTCTCCCGATTTAGCAAACGAAGTTTGTCCTAATGTGGAATCTTTCGCCAATACTGAAAACGAATAAGTCCCAGCAACTGGTTCTTTCAACGAAGGACAGTTCACCTGAGTAAAGTCTAGTTCAGTGCCAGTTGTAGTATAAACCGTATCAATTTGACCATTCCTATATAAGGTAACAGTATACCTTGATGCGCGCGAAACATAATTCCATTTTGCTACTTTTTCAGACCACTTCAGTGATGTTGGTTGAGCTAGCTTTTTAACTGCGCTACTACTCGTAGGTTCTGAATATCCATAGGTTATTCCATCACCTATTGCCTGTACATCTATATAGTACTCACCTTCATATTTCAAAGAACTACTTATGTCTATAGCTGTTGATGTAACATTTTGAATTGTATTGCAGAGTATATTATCCTTATAAACATTTAATATGTAGTTATCAGCATGCTCAACTGCACCCCAGCTAACAATATTTTCGTCACTGAGATTTATTTCAGTGACATTCTCTAAAGGTAATAATACTTTAACCGTAGTTGTTGCTTTAATTCTGTCATTACCCTTTGACGTTGCAGTAATAATCGCTTGCGCAGTGGTACTCCCAGAATAAATCCCTGTAACTTCACCATTTTCATTTACAGAAACTATGGAAACGTCCGATGTTGACCATGTAACCCCCAGCCCCGCATCATTTGGATTATAAGTTACTGGTATAGTTTTTTTATCGTTATTAATTAATATTATTTCTGACGGTAAGGTAATGGAATTAGGCCCCCAATTATTATTATCAAGTGTAATGCCATTCAATATAGCAGTTTCATTAACAGTCACCGCTTTTACAAAGCCATCTGTCGGCAAAACATTTGGAGTATATGTGCCAGTATAGAAATCCAGCGATGTTGTTAGTGAGCTAATAAGCACATTACCAGTTGAACTCAAGCCAATTTCCTTAGATGAATTACCTATCATATTATTATTCGCATCATACTGATAAAAACAGGAAATGCTACGGCCAGTATTTTTAACAGAAATAGAATTATTTATAGAAACTCCTTTAGCGCCACCCTTCGAAT
>JAEZFR010000063.1 GCA_023417285.1 Bacillota bacterium | reverse complement strand
CCTCTGGATACTCCAACATCTATTACAACTGCTCCTTCTTTAACTGCCTCTGGCTTAATAAATTCAGCCTTTCCAATAGCAACAACTAAAATATCTGCTGACTTGCATACTTCTGTAATATTCTTTGTCCTGGAGTGGCAAATGGTAACAGTACCATTCTTGCCGAGAAGCAGTATTGCTTGAGGCTTACCAACTATATTGCTTCTTCCGACAACTACGCAGTTTTTACCCGCAATTTCAATATCGTTTTCAACTAAAAGCTCTATTACTCCAGCAGGTGTACATGGAATAAATTCAGGGCATCCTATCATAAGTTTACCCACATTTTGAGGATGGAAACAGTCAGCATCCTTTTCTGGATTGATTGCAGCAATTATTTTATCCTCGTTTATATGCTTTGGAACAGGTAGCTGAACAAGAATTCCATTTACCTTGCTGTCATTGTTCAATTTATTAATTAAACTTAATAATTCTTGCTCTGAAGTCTCAGCAGGAAGCGCATATTCTACAGATTCTACCCCTATTTCTGCGCAATCCTTCTTTTTTAAGTTTACATATACTCTTGATGCCGGATCATCGCCAACAATTACAACTGCAAGGCAGGGATTAATGTTATTCTTCTTAAGGTAATCTACCTTTTCAACCAGTTGTGACTTCACTTTATTGGCAAGTTCTGTTCCATTTAATACTTTTGCAGACATATCTATACCCCTTTAATTTAAATAGTTTTAAATTTTTTACACGTAAATAATATTAAATAATAATAAATAATCATTTATTACAGATAATCATTTATTCCAGTTAGTAAGATTTACCTTTATATTGTATTTTATCGTTTTTTTCTTGTCAAACTTTTTGCAGATGATTTGGGCTGTTTTTTGGCACTCTGCTCACCGTCCCTCGCCGGCCTGCCGTACTTGCCCTGCTTGTCTTGTTTGCTGCTTGATTGTCTATTGTCTGCTGCAGCACCGTCCCTCGCCGGCCTACCGTACTTGCCCTGCTTGTCATGCTTACTCTGCTTATCGTACTTACCCTTATCGTGCTTGCTGCCCGATTGCCTGCTATCTGAGCCTTCACGTGCTGTTCTAGCTCTGGCCTCTTCTCTTGTTGGCTTGATTAGACAATTGGGCCCGAAGCCAATCAAATCTTCACGGCCTGCTTCCTTCAATGCCTCTGACACTAGCCTGTAGTTTTCCTTTTTACGATATTGCAGCAATGCTCTTTGCATGGCCTTTTCCCTGCCGGTTTTAGGCACATACACACTCTTCATATTTCTAGGATCAATCTCGGTATAGAACATGCAAGTTGATAGCGTACCAGGAGTAGGATAAAAATCCTGCACCTGCTCCGGCATATATCCTTGCTCCTTCAGGTACTCTGCCAACTCAATTGCCGCCCGTAGGTCACTTCCCGGGTGACTGGATATTAAATAAGGCACTAGATATTGCTCCTTGCCTATTTTCTCATTTATATCATAGAATTTCTTTACAAATTTATCATAAAGAGCTCTTTTAGGCTTCCCCATTTTTTCAAGCACACTGTCTACAACATGCTCTGGTGCAACCTTGAGCTGACCGCTTATATGATGTTCACAGAGCTCTTCAAAAAAGTCATCATTCTTGTCTAGCATGAGGTAATCATAACGTATACCTGACCTGATAAATACCTTCTTTACCTCAGGTATTTCTCTGATTTTTCTCAAAAGCTCAAGATACTCAGTATGATCAACTACCAGGTTTTTGCACGGCTGAGGATGTAGACACTGCCTATCCTTACAAACACCGCTATTAATCTGCTTTTTACAGGCCATATTTCTGAAGTTTGCAGTAGGGCCTCCAACATCATGGATATATCCCTTAAAGTTTTCTGCCCAAACCATATTTTGAGCTTCATTTAGAACTGATGCCTGACTGCGCTTCTGAATAACCCTACCCTGATGAAAATTAAGTGCACAGAATGAACAGCCACCGTAGCACCCTCTATGGCTGGTTATACTGAATTCAACCTCATTTATTGCAGGTATTCCACCATACTTCTTGTATGATGGATGATAAGTCCTCTCGTATGGGAGTGCATATACCTTGTCTAACTCACTAACCTCCATTGGGAGAGCAGGTGGATTTTGAACCAGGTATCTGTCCCCATGCTTCTGTACCAGCGTTTTACCAGTGATGGCATCCTGCTCATTGTATTGTATCTTGAACGCTTCTGCATACTTCATTTTGTCATCTTCAACCTCTTCAAAGGATGGCAGTATAGCTATACTCTTGTTCTTTTCACCATCAATGCTACTCCTGATTTCCTTTGGCAGGTCATCATAGCTGGCAAGATAACACGTCCCTCGTATATTTTTCAGACTGCTTATAGGTATATCTCTTTTCAGAAGCTTTGCAAGCTCGGTCAAAGGCTTTTCACCCATACCGTATACCAGCATATCCGCCTTGGAATCTACTAATATTGACCTTCTAACCTTATCATCCCAGTAATCATAGTGAGCAAACCTTCTCAAGCTGGCTTCAATACCCCCGATTATAACAGGAGTATCCTTGAAAACCTCCTTAACCCTGTTTGCATACACAATTACAGCCCTATCAGGCCTTTTTCCACTTTTTCCTCCTGGGGAATACAAGTCGTCGCTTCTTCTCTTTTTACTGGCGGTATAATGATTAACCATTGAATCAATTACACCTGAAGATACAAGTACTCCATATTTAGGTCGCCCTAATATTTTAAACGCCTCAGGGTCCTTCCAGTTGGGCTGAGCTATTATTCCAATCTTAAAGCCTTCACTCTCTAGCACTCTTGTGATAATAGCATGTCCAAAGCTGGGATGGTCAACATATGCATCTCCGCTTATATAAAGAAAATCCAGCTGTTCCCAGCCTCGTTCATTCATATCTTCAAAACTTATAGGTAAAAAACTCATCAAAAATAACAACCTCTCTACGAAATATTATGTAAAATTTAGTATAACACAAAAAATGGTGGGTTAACCACCATTTTTAAGCTTAGTGAGCACTACTTTCATCAAAGTAAAATTAAATAGTCATTTATGTATTTGTTAAGAAACAATATCCAAAAAACTACTATCATACTTTAAATAATTAAAGGCACTATTGTGTTTTGCGTCCTGTCTCATTGACTCATTGATACTAATAGCCTTTCTTAGATTCTCCAGTACAATATCGTTCTTTTTCATCATAGCATATACCGTTGCTAAGCTATAATAAATCTCACCTTCTGATATATTCTCACTCAATGCCTTTTTATATATCCGTATTGCTTCATCAAACCTCCTGAGCTCAGTTAATGCAGCACCAAGATAATAGTATACATCAGAATCCTTTGCGTCAATAGCAAGTGCCTGATTAAAGGAATCGACAGTATCCTCGTACCGCCTCAGTTCAAACAGTATAACACCCATGTTGTAATATAACCTGAAATTTTTATTATCTACTTTAATTCCGCTGGTATATACAGCAAGTGCCTCAACCTGTCTTTGCTGCTTGGAATATAGTATTCCTAAATTGTTATATGAATCCATAAAGGTTGGCTTCATTGCTATTGCCTCTTTATAGAGAGTAGCAGCCTTATCAAAGTCTTGCATATCTTCATAGACAATTGCCATATTAAACTTGGATTTGTAGCTGCTCGGATTAAGCTTTAGAGCATGCTCATAGTTTTCAATAGCTTTTTTATAGTCAAAATGCTTATAATAGCAACTAGCAAGGTTATAGAATCCGTTGTAATCCTTTTTGTTTCTATTTGTATATTCTTTGTAAATATCTATAGCCTGCTGATATTTTTTCTGTGTCAACAAGAGTTTTCCCAATTCTGCATAAGGTTCACAGCGATCAGCATTAAGACTGATACACCTCCTGAGGCATTGCTCAGCCTCCTCCTGTTGACCCTCTGATAATAATAAATTAGACAAAAGCAGTGAAAGCATAAAATTATTAGAATCTTCCTTGAGAATATCTCTAAAATACTCTATTGCTTGCTCTTTTTTACCAGTCTCAGCATAAACCC
>JAEZFR010000058.1 GCA_023417285.1 Bacillota bacterium | reverse complement strand
ACTATCCTTTCGGTTTTAAGATTATGTATTTCTTAAAATGTCAGCTAAATCCATTTTCTAAAACAACATATCTATTATATAAAAATATCTCCCTATTTTCAAATTAAAAAAGTATTAAGAAAGTAAGAACATAATGTAAAATCATGTAAAGAGCATTTTACAGCTAAAAATAGGCATTAAAAAACCCAAGGGGAAAACCCCTTGAGCCTTCAATTTCAACCTTTTAATATTAAAGCTTTTCCTTAAGCTTAGCAGCCTTACCAACTCTATCACGTAGGTAGTAGAGCTTAGCTCTTCTTGCAACACCTTTTCTAACCACATCAATATGGTCAATTCTTGGTGAGTTAACAGGGAATATTCTCTCAACACCAACACCGTATGATACTCTTCTTACAGTGAAAGTTTCCTTTAAGCCAGAACCCTTAAGTGCTATAACAGTACCTTCGAATACCTGGATTCTTTCTCTGTTACCTTCTTTGATCTTTGCATGAACTTTAATATAATCACCAATTTCCAATTTAGGAAGGTCAGTTCTAATCTGTTCATTTTCAATTGACTTTAGTATATCCATTATTAATTTTCCTCCTCCCTCTCTAGATGTTCGTGCGAAATATTTTATAGTGTTCGCAGAGGACCATCCGTATTACACACGCTGGATATTATAGCATGTATTCTAAGGTTTGTAAAGCAATTTTAAGAAAAATTTGAATTTGCAAAAGTTGTCTTAGAAATGTTTTTATTTTGCCATAGTTTTACCTATAATTAGCCTATTTATTAGTCTTAATAAACTCGGAAATCTGCTTGGCTGTCAGTTTGATTTGCTCTTCATTTGTAATGGTGGAAGTACCATCACCGGCTTGAGCACCATACATGCCAAAGTCTGCATGATTGCCGCCTTTAACAATAACTTCTTTATAATTACTGGGCAAATTTCCTTTGTACTGCTCATATTTTTCGCGGTTTAATACCAGGTCCTCACTTCCATACATAGAAAGAACAGAAAGCCCAGTATCTGAAAGATTAGCAGTAGAATATGACCCAAGTAAAACCAAGCCATCAAAACTATCTGTTTCATCTGCCACATATGAAGCAGCCATAGAGCCTCCTAATGAATGACCCCCAATATACCAAGAGGTTATTTCAGGATACTTCTCCTGCAAGCCATCAGCTGCATCAATATCAAAAACGGCCAGATTAGCCGGCATTTCTACCAAAATACATAGAATACCTTGATCGGCACAGGCTTCCATAAGTGGTGCATAAGCATTGTATTCTACCTTCCCACCTGGATAAAATATTAGTCCGGTAGTTGCATCTTTTGGAGAATATACCTTGTACCCATTATCTAAAGTTTCACTTGAGATATTTGTAACGTTTGCCGAAAAAGCCTCAATTGCCGCGTTATCTGCACGATAATAATCCTGAATATAAATAAAGCCTATAATTCCCAAAACTAAAATCAGTCCAAGAATACCTAGTGCTATCTTACGCAAGGTATGTTTCTTCTTATTCAAATTTATTCTCCTTTTACTTAGAATTGCATTTTTAAACTAATAATAATATATTACCGTTAACGAATAATCTGTTCAAGCGTATTTAAAAAAGTATGGGTATTTCCGTTGAAATATATGACATGAATGCCCATTTCCCTAGCACGGAGTAAAAAAGCATCGTTTGTAGTTCTATCGGACAGAACCATTATCTTTATGGAGTTTTTGCCACCAAGTTTTTCGGCATACAACTCAATCTCGTTTAGCATATAAGTGCTCAGATTCTGAGTGTCTTTACATGAGATATAAACCAATCTCGAATCAATTGACGCCATTACATCGATTTCATTCTTAATATTGATGAAGTCGGCATTCCACATAAATACAACTCCGCTTTCAACATCATCAACCTTACTAATCTTTTTAACACAATTATACGTTATTGCTTCAAGCCAGCTACCGAATATCATAATAAGCTTACGGAAATTTTCGTCCTTGAAGCTCATCTGAACTTGATTATTCTTAAAGTCATAATCAATGAAACCCTTGGCTTTTAAGGCATCAGCAATATGTAAGAAGTCTTTTACATCCTGAGTCTTAAGATAGTTGAGACTAATAGTTGCAAAATAACTATCAGGAAAGTTTGAATGTATTCTATTTGGGGTTTTAATAATGCTTAAAAAAGTCCTAAAGCTAGCGTAATGCTGCTCAATAATGGATATAAAATCAGTTACATCCTGTGAAAGATAGTAATCTGAGGAGCTGCTTACTATACTTGTCCCTGCTCCTGCCATAATATCGTCCACGCTAATTTCCGCGAAACCACCATGTTTGGCTATTTCACGTCCTCTTACAATATAGTAGTTTTGTCTGTCAATATCAACATATATCATTGGTATTCCGGAGTCCTCAACAAAATCCTTTATCATCAGAAGCTGCAAAGTAGGTGCGTTTGTTGCATCTAGCACCACACAGCGGTTCTTCTTGATTTGGGTTATTGCAGATATCAAGTTGGCTTGCTCGCAAGTATACTTATGATGACTTACTTTAATAGATGGCATATTTTGACGAATATAGGTCAAAAGGCTGTCAAAGCTTTGCTCCGCGTCGCTTCCCTGCTCTATAAGGAATATAATGCTATCTATTTTGAGCAGTTTAGCTGCAGCCAACGAGCCATAATTTGTATCGGTCAGAAAGCATATTAATGTTTTATCCATAGTTGGCCTCCGTTATTATTGTAACCGTATAAAAACTTTTTAAAACTATTTGACGTTACTAATACCGTTAATAAAATTAATATATTTCTAGGAATTTATTTATTACATGATGTCCTTAGCAATCACTATATGTTTTGCTACTAATCTAAATAATATTTGCTCTTATATACCGTCAGTAAGTATTCTCCGCTTTTAATCTCTTCTAGTTCAGTAGTATTCTTCATAGACTTATTTATGTAGACCTTTTGCTTGGAGGTTATCTTTTTAAATATATATTTATCCGTTTCTATAACCTTGTCCTTATCCAGCTTTGTATAGAATTCCTCCAGACACAGCTTATTATTATATAAATAGGTTGCAAGAGGAACTCCTACATACCGTATATGCCAAGGTTCGTAGATTATCTTGGTAATATTGGTCTTGCCGTCAGGGTATCGAACGACATATCCAAATTTGTAGCAGTTCTCCTCCAGCCACTTCTGATCGTTTGTACCGAAAAAGGTTTCTGCCGATGGTCCCTTTGTGCTGTATACATCCAGAGCAAGTCCAGCTTGATGTTCGGACTTACCTGGGTAAGCAACCATTTGCTGGGTCTTTTCAAAAGCTTCTGCATATGTCTTTTCAGTCTTTTTAAACTTGGCAAGACGCCTTTGAAAAAGTGTATTTTGAAAGCTCTCACTTCTATAGGCTTGGTGAACAAACAGGCCCTTTGCATTATCCTTTTTGGCCGCTGCATTTAATTGATACAATGCTTCAAGTGGTACTGGCAACAGTTTAAGGTCGTTGCTGGCAACACTCATTTTGGACTTGTTTATTGTAGCCATATTTTTGGGAACATAACCCTTTGGGAGAGCATTGTCACGATTAATAAGCAGCTTAGTGCTCTGAGTAGCTTTCTTTACCTCTAAATAGCTACTTGCTGGCAATATCTGCTCATTTGTAGATATATATACATTAGATGAGTTTTCAGCTAATTCTATCCCTGAAGAAGTGCTTTTAGCTAATTCTATACCTGAAGAGGTGCTTTTAACTAGTTCTATGCCCGAAGAGGTGCTTTTAGCTAGCTCTATACCCGAAGAAGTGCTTTCAACTATTTTTTTACCTGACGCAGGCTGGTTAACACCAGAGGTATTTGTAGTGCCTATACTGTTTATGCTGAGTAAAATCACACAGCTTATAAGTAGCAGCAAAAGCTTTTTCATTGGTTTCCCCCTACCATATCTTATCATTTCAACGTGATTATATGTTAATGCTAGTGTCTGCTTCCTCTTTATCAAGCTTTTTGAACTGGAATCTTTCTAACCAAAGCTTTTTAGACTTCATTGAAGTAAAGCCTATCAAAGATATAGCAAATGCACCTATAGCGTCTACTATCAAATCCTTCATTGTATCGTTAAGTGCAGCTCTGCCAATAAGCGGTGCTCCATTTTCCAAAGCGAACTTTTGCATGTTAAGACCAAGAATTGCATCAAAAGCAAACTCATAGACCTCCCATAGAACACCTAGTGACATTGCAAAATTAAACGCAAATATAGCTACAAATAATGGACTCAATTGAATTTTTACTTTCTCGGCATTATTTAGAAGAGTTACTAGGGAAAACCCTAGGGCTCCTAACATTACACCGCTAAAGGCATGCAAAACCGTATCCCAATGGGGCACATGATAATAAAAGCTTTTTATCTCCCCAAGGTAAATTGCTGCATATAGAAAAATTACAAATATTATATTCATGTATGAGGGAATATCTATTTTCCATTTCTTTTCAATCATTGAAGGTAACAGCATAATAAACATTCCAAGTATGCATTGTATCAGCATTAATAGATAATCACTCTTCACCTTTTCATATCTCTCAATGTGCAGAGGTGAAGTAGGAGCTATTATAACATTTACTAAAGAATAAATGGCTGATGCTATAAGAGTTACAAAAACAACTATAAAGATAATCTTTTCCCAGTTGAGCTTTTTAAGTTTTTCGACCATCAAATCACCCTTTACAAGTAAAAATAAAAGGGGCATCTCTGCCCTAAATTGTCCAAGCTTTATTTATTTCATGTATCTATTTTAATTAATTGCTACCTAATAATTGCTAATACTTATTGTGATATTTATTGCTAATACTTATTGTACTATTTATTGCTACCTATTAATTGCTAATATTAATGAATACAATAATTGATACTAATTTTTGTACTATTTACTGCTTCTATATTTCTCATACAAATCCGGCCTTTTTATGCGTGTGCGCTCAATTGATTGTTCATGACGCCACTTTTCTATATTGGCATGATGTCCTGACAACAAGATATCAGGAACAAGTTTGCCTTCATAGTCTGCAGGCCTTGTATACTGAGGGTATTCAAGCAAACCATTAAAGTGCGACTCATCACTAAAGGACCCCTCGTTGGATAAAACACCCGGAATTAGTCTGCTAACACAATCAATGAGTACCATTGCCGGCAGCTCACCACCAGTAAGTACATAATCTCCTATAGAGATTTCTTCATCAACAATTTCTTCAATAATTCTCTCGTCAATACCTTCGTAATGGCCACATAAAAGTACTAAATGCTGCTCTTGAGAAAGCTCTTTTGCTAGCTCTTGAGTTAGGACCTTCCCTTGTGGGCTCATATATATAACCCTAGGTTTCTTTTGCAAATCCTTGGTAACAGCGTCAAACGCGTCAAAAACGGGTTGGCACGCCATAACCATACCATTGCCGCCCCCAAAAGGATAATCATCAACCTTCTTGTGCTTATTGGCTGAATAGTCTCTGATATTGTGAGCCTTAATCTCAATTAAATTGTTTTGCTGTGCTCGTCCAATAATGCTTTCCTTCATGACAAGCTCAAAGGTTTCAGGAAACAGCGTCAAAACATCAAATTTCATTAGTCCAATAACCCTTCCGGAAGCACAACTGAAACTCTACCCTTCTCAAGAGAAATCTCTTTTACAACACTCTTGAGGGCAGGTATCAAAATCTCCTTGTTAGAAGCATCCTTTACAATATAAACATCATTGCTGCCTGTTTGGATTATATCACGTATACTTCCGAGCAGCTCATTATTTTCGTCATAAACATTTAGACCTATTAAATCAGTGATAAAATAGGAGTCCTTTGGCAGTTTAATAGCATTTGCCCTATCAACCTTCATATAAAGCCCTTTTAGGCTTTCTGCTTTTTCCATGCTGTCGATACCTTCAAACTTCAATATTGCAAGCTGCTTGAAGAACTTGACACCAGTAATGTTTGTCTTTTCTAATCTTCCATTATAATCAATAAAAACCCATTTGAGCTTGTTAAATCGGGCAGGGTCATCGGTAAGACAGGTTGCCTTGACCTCGCCTTTGACACCATGTGTATTTACAATTTGTCCAACTATCAGGTATTCTAGCATGTATACACCTCATTATTTGAGTTTTATGTTGTAATTATAGTTTGCTGATATAGCTTGCTGTTATAGCTTGCTGTTATAGCTTGCTGATATAGCTTGCTGTTATAATC
Organism: Bacillota bacterium; assembly: GCA_023417285.1. Classification (GTDB taxonomy): domain Bacteria; phylum Bacillota; class Clostridia; order Acetivibrionales; family DSM-1351; genus Ruminiclostridium. Next base: position 607 of record JAEZFR010000058.1, on the reverse strand, counting down.
TGCATTCAAATATATGCTATACACAACAATTCTAAAATGCACTAACAACTTGTATTTGCAGAAAAACTCAAGGGCATTACTGACCTTGAGTTTTGTGTTCTATTGTATAATATCAACTACAACACGTCTGCTGTCTTTAACTGCTGCAGCTTTTACAACAGTACGGATTGCCTTGGCAATTCTGCCCTGCTTTCCGATTACTTTGCCCATGTCATCTTTTGAAACCTTAAGCTCCAAAATAATGGACTTTTCGTTCTGAATTTCATTTACAAAAACCTCATCTGGATAGTCCACGAGAGCCTTTGCAATGTTTTCAAGCAATAATTTCATAGCTCATCATTCCTTTCGCTACGCTCATGGAACAAATCAATTACTGAATGATACCATTCTTCTTCAATAATGATTTAACTGTATCAGTAGGCTGTGCACCATTCTTTAGCCATTTTTGAGCTTTTTCAGCATCAATATTGATCTGAGCTGGTTCTACAACAGGGTTGTAAGTACCGATTTCTTCGATGAATCTACCATCTCTTGGATATCTTGAATCAGCAACAACTACTCTGTAAAAAGGGTTCTTCTTAGCACCCATTCTCTTTAAACGAATCTT
>JAEZFR010000055.1 GCA_023417285.1 Bacillota bacterium | reverse complement strand
TTATTCGGATATGGCTATAGGGTTAGCAAGATTCTTTGGTTTTGAGTTTATGGAGAATTTCAACTACCCCTATATCTCAAAATCAGTAACTGAATTCTGGAGAAGATGGCATATTTCGCTATCAACGTGGTTTAGAGATTATCTTTATATACCACTGGGAGGAAATAGGAAAGGTAATGTTTATTTCAACCTCCTGATAGTATTTTTAGCCACTGGATTATGGCATGGTGCAGCTTGGAATTTTGTCGTTTGGGGATTATGGCACGGTCTATTTCTTATTATAGAACGGACCATAAAAAACAGCAAGCGCTTTAACATCAAGATACCATCATTAATAAAATGGATTTATACAATGCTTGTCGTAATTATTGGTTGGGTGCTGTTCCGATCACCTGATTTAGATTATGCCATAAACTATTTAAAAATAATGTTTGGATTAACTCAGCCCTATTCGATTGGGTATAGTGTCTTGTTTTATCTTACCCCAATGACTATCACAATGTTAGCCATTGCTGGTATCTCGTCTCTGCCAGTGATACGATATATGGAGAATAAATTTAAGAGTATTAGCTTACAGTATATTATTCAAAACGTATTAACTATTATTCTTTTTTTGATTAGTATATTGTTTATCGCTACCTCTACTTATAACCCCTTCATATACTTTAGGTTCTAAGGAGTTTTTATGAAAGTACATAAAATAATCAACATATTATTTTTAGTTATATTTATTATCTGTATATCCCTTCCGCTTCTGAACGTTAATTTAGTTCCTGGAAGGGTCTCCTCCTCTGAAAATAGGAAGCTGGCTGATTTCCCGAAGCTCTATAGCCATGATGACAAAGTAAATTTAAATATTAATGAAGATTTTGAGAATTGGTTTAATGATAATTTGGGTTTTCGTGATGAAATCAACATTATTAATACTAAACTACAGTATCATCTATTCGGGAAGTTAACAAAAACAGATGCTCTGCTTGGTAAGGATGGTTGGATCTACTATATTACCCCTGAGATTATTAAAGATTATCAAAATCTCAACCTCCCAGACGAAAAACAGCTAAACTATTGGTCGACCTCGTTAAATAATATAAAACTATTCCTTGATCAAAGAGATATTTCTTTTTTATCAATGCTCGTGCTAGATAAAAAGACTATTTATCCAGAATATTATCCAGATACTATTTATAAAGTTGGCAATAAATCGAGAACAGATATGCTCGTTGAATATATAACAAGTAAGACCAATATCGAATTTTTTACACCCAAGGATGCGTTAATTAAGGCTAAGGAGGAAGCCATACTTTATTCTCCTAGAGTTGACCAAGGTCACTGGAATGAATATGGGGCCTTTATCGGGTATCAGGAACTTATGAAGAAAGTTTCTAAATATATTCCAGGAGTTAAGATTCTCACCTTTGATGACTTTGCAGTAGATCAATACATTAATCAATCAAGTATTTATAATGCCATTCCCATTGAAGAAACAAGTTATAAGTTTAATCTAAAGGCAAAAACAGCTAATCTGGTTCCGGACAAACTGAGTGGATTGGACTTAAAACAACCATATAACTGCCATTATTACGTAAACGACATAAAGAGCTATCCTAAAGCTTTGGTGTTTGGGGATAGTTATTTTACACCTATAGTCGCACCGTGGCTGGCTGAAAGTTTTTCAGAGACGGCCTTTATTCATACGTCAAATATCAATAGACTCTATGAGCTAACTGAAACGTTAAGCCCTGATATTGTAATCTTCGAACAAGTAGAGCGAATGTTTGATACAACAATGGACAACCTCGCTAATCAGAATATAAGGAAAGTAGAAGAGGGCATAGAAAGCCTACCGATTGTAGCAAGTAAAAAGTCAGAGCTTTTATGGCTAGACATGATTAATGATGCTAGTGTCGAAAATCAGAGGGAAATTAAAATTGGTCAAGGAGTGGACAGAGTTAGCCTAGTTGGATGGGCCATTGATCCTAATAATGATAGCACAGCGAGTGCAATATACGTAAAAGTTGGAGATCAGTATTATTCAGGTAACTATGGTATTGAGCGCGCCTCTGTAGCAGAATACTTCAATAACGATGCCTTACGATATTCAGGTTTCATCTTTGATCTAAATGCGGAAGAATTGCTTAATAGTGGGGAAATTTCTTTCCTAATTATTTCCAAGGACGGGTCTTACCGATATGAGCCTGTTATCATTAAGGTTCGGTAATCTGGGTTCTTGCATTATATCCTGGAAGGCTATATAATAGATATGCAATAAGTTCCATAAAATTTTATTTATGGAACTTTAATTTTTGTGTTCTTGTAAGTCACTTCTTTGTTTCAACTTAATTTCCATAAATTAAATAAATAAGTAATAGGGAGAATTTAAAATGAAGACACTCAGATTTAAGGTCTTAGCATTGTTATTAGCAGTGCTCATTACAATCATGTACTTACCAACCAATGTCTTAGCAACTGAATATAACTTGGACAGCAATCAAAAAAAGATTGCTAATGATATTTTGTCTAGCAAGACGGTCTCAAAGTTGGAGTATAGTTTGCTGACTTTAACTGGGAAAAATGATTCTTCCATTGCCGATGAAGTGTCAAACATAAGAATATCGATGCAAGAATCCAGCCAATACATAGAAGAAGGTCAGAATTTCGATGTTAAAGGCAGGACTTTAAAGGCTGACGAGGATTTAGTTTATGTCTATATAAAGCTGACAACGCTTGGCGGAATAGAAAAGGTAAAACCATTACTACATACTTTAGTGAGTGAGGACAAAGAAAATAAACTTGTAGCTGCATATGTGGAAGTAAGTATGCTTGCCTTATTAGATGCCTCAGATGATGTCGATTATGTTAGGGCGGTCGATCTACCCATATTTAACGCAGTAAGGAGCGAAGGTGATACATTACATAGAGCTGATATAGTTAGAGCTATGGGTGAAGGTTACGATGGATCTGGAGTCAAAATAGGAGTTATTTCTGATGGCGCAACGAGCAAGAACTCTTCAATTAGTGCAAAGGAGCTTCCATCAGATGTACAAATCTTAAGTAATAAGCTCGGCGGTGATGAAGGGACTGCAATGCTCGAGATTATTTATGATCTAGCTCCAGGTGCGAAGCTCTACTTCCATGATGCCGGAACAAACACTATAGAATTCAATCAAGCAATTACTAATTTAGTAAATGCAGGTTGTGATATTATTGTGGATGACGTTGGATGGATAACTGAACCCTTTTTTGAGGATGGGGTAGTTGCCAAACATATCAAAAATGTCATAAACACTGCGGGTATAGTTTATATTTCCTCAGCAGGAAATGCAGGACAGAGTCATTACCAAGGCAGGTACTATGATTCTGCAAAGTATCCTAAAAGCCACGATTTTAGTGCCGGCCAAGCTAGTGCGGAGGAAATTTATATATGTGTACTACCAGGAGAAACTATACAAGTTATTTTGCAATGGGATGATGCTTTTGGTTCATCAGGGAATGATTATGATCTATTTTTGTTTGACGCAAATGTAGGGAGTAAATTAGCAAGTAGTCAAACATATCAAGAAGGCAGTGATGATCCTTTCGAGAGAGTAAAATATAAAAATGATACAAGCCAACCCCAAGATGTAGCAATTAATGTAAGAAGGTTCACAGACAATTCTTCAAACATACTTGAACTGTATATTTATGCTTCCAGGCCATATACGAATAATATTATACCGGCCGACTCTATTTTTGGGCATGCTGCAGTTGAGGAGGTTATAGCTGTAGGCGCGATCAATGCTTCTGAGTCCACTCAGATTGCATCTTATTCATCGAGAGGACCTGTAACTTTAAAGGGAGGATCGGCTAGACAAATTAAGCCGGAAGTATGCGGTATTGCAGGTGTCAGTGTTACAGGAGCAGGTGGTTTTCCTTCACCCTTTTATGGCACAAGTGCTGCCGCTCCTCACATAGCGGCCATAACAGCACTTGTATGGGCCAAAAATCCACAGAAGAATAACACCGAAATAAGACAAACAATTTTAAAGAGCACTAAAGATTTTGGAACCGCAGGTTTTGACAATATCTACGGATATGGGCTTGTTGATGCGTCTATGGCTTTTGAAACCAAGCCTATAGGCAGTTTAGAGACACCGGCTCAGGGACAGACTGTAAGTGGAAAGATCTCTTTAGGTGGTTGGTTTCTAGATAGTAAAGGTGTATCAAAAATTGAAGTTTTAGTGGATGGTGTAGTTAATGGTGTTGCAACTTATGGGGCCGAAAGACCTGACGTAGCAGCCGCTTATCCAAACTATAAAAACAGCAAGTGTGGATATAGTTACACGCTTGATACTTCAAAATTATCTAACGGGAGTCATAATATCGTAATCAGGGAAACAGGGACAACAGGTGTACAAACCAGCCTTGCAGCCAGGACTATCATAGTATCCAACACCCTCCCGGCAGTAGGTGGCCTGGAAACACCATCCCAAGGGCAGACAGTTAGTGGAACCATCAATGTTGGTGGTTGGTTCCTGGACGGGAGTGGCGTCTCCAAGATTGAAGTTTTAGTAGATGGTGTCGTTAATGGAAC
>JAEZFR010000049.1 GCA_023417285.1 Bacillota bacterium | reverse complement strand
GACTAGCTATTAAAAATTTCCTTACTAATAACGGGTTTGAAGATATAGTAGAAGCCCGAAATGGGATTGAAGCTTTGCAGAAATACAAAGAGCTAAAGCCGGATATCGTCACTATGGACATTACAATGCCAGAGATGACAGGAATTGAGGCTTTAAAAGAAATAATTGACTATGATCCAAAAGCTAGAGTTGTTATGGTATCAGCAATGGGGCAGGAATCAATGGTAAAGGAAGCTATTATATGTGGTGCAAAATCCTTTATTATTAAGCCTTTTAAAGAAGAACATGTGGTTAAAACCCTCAATAAAATACTAGAGCTATAACCTTCTCGTTTTAACAACATCTATATTAAATGCTATGTTCATATAAATGAGGAGGTGATAAAAGTGTCAGAACAATATACAAATGAGCCCATGCTCGATATGTTTCTATTTGAAACCGAACAGTTGATTGCGCAATTAGAACAAATCATTTTATCCAGTGAAAAAGGAAGTTGCTTTACACCAACTGCTATTAATGATATTTTCCGAATAATGCATACTGTCAAAGGTTCCTCCGCAATGATGATGTTTAATAATATCTCTACTCTCTCACATTCCATGGAAGATATATTTTATTACCTTAGAGAGGATAAACCAGTGCATATTGATTGTACTCAACTCTCTGATCTTGTACTTGAGGGTATTGACTTTATAAAGGTAGAAATAGAGAAGATTAAAAACGGTGATCCCACGGACGAGAATTCATCAATGATAACCACATCACTAAAGAGTTTTTTATCTGCTCTAAAGAAGGATAATAACAGCAATACATTTAAGGATAAAGACGCATTAAAAGAAAATAACCAGAAATATTACATAATGCAAGATAAGGTAAGAACAGCTTTATACAGCAACAAATACAAAGCGGTTATATATTTTGATGACGGCTGTGAAATGGAAAACATTCGTGCCTATACAATTGTACGTAGCCTTAACGAAATAACACAGGACTTTTATTTTTTTCCAGAAGATATTATTGATAATGATGACAGCGTTGAAGTAATCCGTAGAGAAGGATTTCAAATTTATATTAAATCTGATTATTCCTTTGAAAAGATGCATGAGTTTTTAATGCAAACAATTTTTCTAAAGGATTTAGAATTAATTCAATTAGAAAATGAAGATGATTTTATAACCTTACAAAAGACAAACCTGATAACAAAAGAAAATAAGATGACAACAAAAGACAATATGATTAAGGTACCAGAACTCAATATTAATCAAAAGGATGAGGAAACTGCTGATAAAAATATTTGTTCGACTGCATCCATTCACAGCATCATTAGTGTAAGCGTATCAAAATTAGACAAATTGATGGATCTAGTTGGGGAAATGGTTATAGCAGAAGCAATGGTTATACAGAACCCTGATTTGAAAGGACTAGAACTTGATAACTTTCAAAAAGCTGCAAGGCAGTTGAATAAGATTACTGGCGAGATTCAGGACATGGTTATGTCAATTCGCATGGTATCTCTCTCTGCTACTTTTCTAAAAATGCACCGAATTGTACGGGACATGTGTAAGAAATTAGGAAAGGAAGTAGAACTAGAAATTATTGGTGAAGAGACAGAGGTTGATAAAAATATTATTGAGCATATTTCCGATCCTTTAATGCATCTAGTTCGCAATGCACTTGACCACGGAATTGAGTCCTCTGAGGATAGGGTACAAAAGGGTAAATCAAGTGTTGCTACCATAACTCTAGAGGCTAAGAATGCCGGCAGTGATGTACTAGTTATAGTAAAAGATAACGGAAGAGGATTGGATAAATCTAAAATACTTCGGAAGGCAAAAGAGAAAGGCTTAATATATAAGAATGAAGATGAAATGACAGATAAAGAAATTTACAATCTTATATTACTACCTGGATTTTCTACAAAGGATAGCATCTCTGAATTCTCTGGACGAGGGGTTGGAATGGACGTAGTAACTAAGAATATTGAAACGGTTGGGGGTTCAATATCAGTAGATAGTATTGCTGATAAAGGCACAACAATTACACTGAAAATCCCTTTGACTTTGGCCATCATAGATGGAATGAATATCAAGGTGGGCAACACCTGCTATACTATACCAACCATAGCTATAAAAGAGTCTTTCAGACCAAAGGACGAGGATATTATTACTGATCCAGATGATAATGAAATGATTATGGTAAGAGGTAGCTGTTATCCTATATTAAGGCTCCATGAAAAATATAAAATAAGAACAAAAGTAACTAATTTTGTTGATGGTATTATCATAATGGTCGAGCAAGATAATAAGGCCATTTGCATATTTGCAGATGAGTTGTTAGGACAACAGCAGGTAGTTGTAAAGGCTTTACCGGTCTATATTCAAATGTATAAGAAAGTTAAGGGACTTGCGGGCTGTACTCTGTTGGGGGACGGAAGCATTAGTTTGATTATAGATATTGCGGGGTTGATTAATGTCTAACATAGACTTAAAAATTCACTAACATAGACTTAAAAATTCAAATAACACTATATAAAAGGGAAAGGGGGACGAATTATGGCGGACATTATTGAAAAAACAATGGAGTTTGAAGAAGATACACAAAAGGGCAGGTTTTTAACCTTTTCATTAGACAAGGAAAGCTATGGGATAGATATTAAACATGTAACAGAGATTATAGGAATCCAAGATATCACGGAAATACCTGAGCTGCCAAAGTATGTAAAGGGGATTATAAATTTGAGGGGAAAAATCATTCCTGTTATGGATATTAGACTTCGATTCAAAAAGGAAGCGAGGGAATATAATGATAGAACTTGTGTGATAGTTGTCGACATTAAGGATATATCAATAGGACTTGTTGTTGACAGCGTTTCAGAGGTGCTTACAATTCCAGAACAGGATATTGTTGAACCACCTCAAATGAACAAAAACTATAATAACAGGTACATAAAAAATATTGGTAAGGTTGGAAATGATGTAAAGCTATTACTGGATTGTGAAAAGCTTCTTACAGATGTTGAACTAGAAGATTTAAATGGGGCACTGTAAAAATAATAAATTAACAGGAGGTACAACAATATGAAATGGTTTATCAATATGAAGATGAGAGCAAAGCTTTTAAGCTGCTTTATAGTTCTTGCAACATTAACTGGTATTGTTGGTGTTTTTGGAGTTACAAGCATGAACAACATTAATCACAGAAGTGAGAGGATGTACAATAATAATTTCTTGCCAGCGCAAGATCTTAAAAGCGTTGAGGTTGCATTGCAAGAGGTACGTGCCAATCAAATATTAGCAGTCTATGAAAAGGACCCAACTACGTTTCAAACAAGATTAGATACCATAAATAAAATGGTTGAACATAACAATGAACTGTTGAAAAATTATGAGAAAACTATTTTAGATGATAAGGAAAACAAAAATCTTTACTCAAGTGTTATGGATAGTCTTTCTACATATAGAACTATTCTTAATGATAATT
>JAEZFR010000584.1 GCA_023417285.1 Bacillota bacterium | reverse complement strand
GGTCAAGACTTCATTTATTCCATTACTGACCTCCTGTGTACTAGTAGCCATTTCTTGGGCTTCGTTATAAACATGTGTTGCAAAGACATTGTTTTCATCAAGAGTGACTGCAATGTTTTCGGAGACTGATGAAATTTGACTTGAAGTAACTTGCACCTCAAAATTAAACCTCTTAAGGTCATCCTTTAGCTTATGGATTCTCTCGTTCTTTTTATCTATGGTTTTCTTCATAGACAATAAAAGAAAAACTGTGCAAAGAGCAATTACCAAAAAGTTAATAGAGATATTTACTGCAGAATTTGCCACCTTAAATACCATTAATACTGAAGAAATTAGAAAAATTATAAAGGAAGGAATAATTATATTCTTATTCATTTAAAGCTAACTCCTTTGCAAAGCAAAATAAAAAGAGGCGAGAACAAAGAATATTGTGTAGAAACACTTTTGTCCACGCCAAAAATTTACAAGTTTTAGATATTAAACAGCAATTCGGCATACGTTGGGAATGGATAAATGTCCTTTGGAATAATAGCTTCTAGTTTATCACCATCTGCACGCAATGCTTCCATCGCTGGTACAACTAACTTATGGAATGCCTCTGCTTCCTTTAATAAGCCTGATTCGGAGCTAGCCTTTTCGATTGACTTCTTAAGAGCCTGTATATTTGAAGCAAATGAGCTAAGAACAGGTGAAATCTCTTTCAAAACGGAGGACTGAGCAGAAACCTCAACTGACATGCCTGTTTCCTTAACAGCATTGATTGTATCTGACAGTACCTTACTATATTTAAATGCAGCAGGCATTATTTCAGTTTTAGCCATTGAAATCATAGTTAATGCTTCAATATTTATAACTTTAATATAGTTTTCAAGAAGTATTTCATATCTTGATTCAATTTCTGACTTGCTCAGTATGCCATGCTTAACAAATACTGCAACATTCTTATCCTTGATAAAGGTTGGGATACATTCAACTGTTGACTTAAGGTTTGGAAGTCCTCTGCTTTCAGCTTCAGCAACCCATTCTTCTGAATAGTTATTACCATTGAATATTATTTTCTTGTGATCTCTAACTGTTTCAGCAAGTAAAGCACCAACAGCATTTGTAAAATCGCTAGCAGCTTCAAGCTTATCAGCAAACTTTTGCAGAACTTCTGCAACAATTGTGTTAAGTACGAAGTTACAGCCAGCAATTGATGCCGATGAACCTAGCATTCTGAATTCAAACTTGTTACCAGTAAATGCAAATGGTGAAGTTCTGTTACGGTCAGTAGCATCCTTTGGAAGCTTAGGAAGACTTGCAACACCTGTTTCCAGAATAGAATTATAGCTCTTACCCTTAGCCTTGCCGTTTTCTAGCTGCATAAGTATATCAGAGAGCTGATCGCCTAGGAATACTGAAACAATAGCTGGAGGTGCTTCGTTTGCACCTAGTCTGTGATCATTTCCGGCACTTGCAACTGAGAGACGGAGTAGGTCTGAATAATCATCAACAGCCTTAATTACTGCACAGAGGAACACAAGGAACTGAATATTTTCATGTGGTGTTTGACCTGGTTCCAATAGATTCTGGCCATCATTTGTTGACATTGACCAGTTGTTGTGCTTACCGGAACCGTTTACTCCAGCAAATGGCTTTTCATGCAACAGGCAAGAGAGGCCATGTCTCTGCGCAACCTTCTTCATCATTTCCATAGTAATCTGGTTATGGTCGGTAGCAATGTTTGTAGTTGAGAAGATTGGCGCTAACTCATGTTGAGCTGGAGCAACTTCGTTATGCTTGGTTTTAGCTGAGATTCCAAGCTTCCATAGTTCTTCATCAAGGTCCTTCATGTAGTTAGCAACTCTTTCCTTGATATTGCCAAAATAATGGTCTTCGAGTTCCTGTCCCTTTGGTGGTTTAGCCCCAAAAAGAGTTCTGCCAGTGAAAATAAGGTCTTTTCTCTTTGACCATAATTCTCTGTCTACAAGGAAGTATTCCTGCTCTGGTCCAACAGTGGTTGTTACTCTAGTTGAAGTAGTGTTTCCAAAAGCCTTTAATATTCTCAGAGCTTGTTTGTTCAAAGCTTCCATTGAACGGAGCAATGGTGTCTTCTTGTCTAGAATATCTCCAGTGTAGGAGCAGAATGCTGTAGGAATATACAGGGTACCATCTTTAACAAAGGCTGGTGAAGTACAATCCCAAGCTGTGTAACCTCTTGCTTCAAAAGTTGCTCTCAAGCCACCTGATGGGAATGAAGATGCATCTGGTTCACCTTTAACAAGGTCCTTGCCAGAAAACTCCATAATTACCTTACCATCAGCTGTTGGGGAGATAAATGCATCATGCTTCTCAGCTGTAATACCAGTCATTGGCTGGAACCAGTGAGTAAAGTGAGTTGCACCTTTTTCGAGAGCCCAATCCTTCATAGCACTTGCAACAACATCTGCAACTGATTCATCCAGTGCAGTTCCGTCGTCGATTGTCTTCTTTAGTAGCTTGTAGGTTGCCTTTGGAAGACGTTCACGCATTTTTGCATCATTGAATACACTACTTCCAAAAATTTCTGTAATACTGTTTGACATTTTAAACCCCTCCTAAATTAATTTGTTAAAATAAGTTTATTATTTTTTATTTTAAAAAAAAGCGCTCCACTCCTGTTAGAAAACACGGAGTGAAACGCCTTTGTTTCACTGGTTCAAGGTATTCTATACCTGTTTTGAACGAATATTTTTATGTATGCAAGCCCCTCACTTCGTTCGGTACGATTTGCGAAGCCCGCATTGCCAGTTTTTCAATCGAAAATTTGGTTATGGGTCCAGTCTCGACATATCTCTTGGGAAGAGAGCTGCTTCTCTTACGTTTTGCATGTTGAGAAGTCTCATCAAGAGTCTTTCAAGGCCAATACCCAATCCACCGTGAGGCGGCATGCCGTGCTTGTGTATCATCAAATATGATTTGAACTCTTCAGGCTCAAGGCCCTTAGTTTTCATTTTTTCTACCTGCTCGTTATAATCGTGCACTCTTTGTCCACCAGTAGTAATCTCAAGACCTCTAAAGAATAAATCAAAGCTAAGAGCATAGTCAGGATCATTTCTGTCATCCATCGCATAGAATGGTCTTTTAGAGGAAGGGAAGTGGGTAATGAAAACAAATTCGCTTCCATATTCCTTCTTAACATATTCGCTTATAGCCAGCTCTTCATCAGGCTCAAAATCGTAATAGTTCTTTATCTTCTTTCCCATACTTTTAAGCAGCTCTTTACCTTCTATAAAAGTCAGAGAAGGTATTTCATTGATTTCTGGAATGTCTACATTGAGCAGCTTAAGTTCTGGAGCATAATTAGCCTTTAACTCATCCATTACAGCTTTTAACATTCCGGTCTCCATTGTCATAACATCGTACATACTGTCTATGTACGCCATTTCAAAGTCAAGGCCGATATATTCATTCAAGTGTCTGGAAGTACTATGCTTTTCGGCTCTATATACAGGTGCTATCTCAAAAACCCTGTCGTATACTCCAACCATTGTTTGCTTGTAAAACTGAGGGCTTTGAGCAAGGTATGCCTTTTCACCAAAATAATCAAGCTTAAATATGTTAGCACCGCCCTCGGCGCCTGCTTTTACAATCTTGGGGGAATGTATTTCAGTAAAGCCCATTTTAAGCATATAGTTTCTAAAACCAGAGACTATACCCTCCTGTAGCTTAAACACTGCACGTTGCTTGTGGTTTCTGAGTGCTACAGGCCTGTGCTCTAGATTAACATCTAATGAAATGTTGAGTCCTTTTTTGTTGATTGCAAATGGCATAGCTGCAGCTGGCGAAGAGAGAACACATATGGATTTCAGATGTAGCTCAAAACCATTTTCGGCTCTATCTTCTTTAACTACTGAGCCAGTAACTCTTACACTGTCATTTTCCTGCAAATCACATAGTTTATAGTCGCATTTATCAGCAGAATAAACGCATTGTACAAGATGTCTGCCGGTACGCAATACTATAAAAGCGAAGGTACCCATGTCACGAATTCTATAAACGGAGCCATTTATTGAGACATCCTCGCTACAGTTAATGACCGATTCTGGGCAGAAAAGTTGTGATGTGGATTGTTTTATAGATTTCATACATCAAATACCTCCTTTCATTTTGTCTAATTGTTCTCTTAATATTTCCTGGATTACTTTAGGGTTACCGCTACCTTTTAAAGCTCTTGAGCACTGTCCCATAAGGAAGCCAAAGGCTTTTTCCTTGCCTTCAAGGAATTCTGCCACTGCCTTAGTATTATCTGCAAGTATTTGTTTAACAGTCGCAACAACAGCACCTGTATCATTGATTACCTTATATCCATTTTCAGCTGCAATAGCTTCAGGTTCCATATTTGTTTCAAACATATCTGCAAGAACCTTTTTGGCATTGTTTGATGTAATCTCTTCATTAATAATCATTGCGACCAGTTTACCCAAAGAGTAGCCACTAAAAGGTATCTGCTCTGGCAATAATGAATTGTCATTTAATCTACGCAACACTTCTACAATTATAAAGTTAGCACATGCTTTTGGATTTCCACATTGCTTTATAGCATCTTCAAACAGGTCAGACAGAGTTACACTACTTATAATTAAGTTTGCATCTGCAGTACTGAGTCCGTATTCTGAAGTATATCTCTCAAATCTTTTGTCGGGGAGCTCTGCAAGAGAAGCTCTAATTATATCAATATCTTCTTTAGTGAATACTATAGGAACAACGTCTGGCTCAGGGAAATACCTATAGTCATGAGCGTCTTCCTTGCTTCTCAAGGATTTACTTTCACCCTTGTTATCATCCCAACGTCTAGTCTCCTGAGTTATTTTGATACCGGAATCAAGGAGTTCACTTTGCCTAATAATTTCACTCTCAATTGCTCTTACAATAGAACGGGTTGAGTTCAAGTTTTTCATCTCTGTTCTTGTTCCAAGTTCATCAGTTCCAAATGGCCTAATGGATACATTTACATCGGCTCTCAAAGAACCTTCTTCCATCCTGCAATCTGAAACGCCTGCATATACCAGCATCAGACGAACCTTTTCAAAAAACTCCTTGGCTTCTTCCGAAGAACTGATGTCAGGCTTAGTTACTATTTCTATAAGTGGAACACCACAACGATTATAGTCAGCAAGGCTATATTTGTCGTAACTATCATGTGTTAGCTTGCCAGCGTCTTCTTCAAGATGAATTCGCTCTATTCTTATAAACTTCTCAGTTCCGTCAGCTGTAGTTATATTTAGCCCGCCATCTTTGCAGAACGGAAGGTCAAATTGCGATATTTGATAAGCTTTAGGAAGATCAGGGTAAAAATAATTCTTTCTGTCCAGCTTTGAGAATTCACTTATCTCACAGTTCAATGCCAATCCTGCTTTCACAGTATATTCAACAGCCTTTTTATTAAGAACAGGAAGGGTACCTGGCATTCCCGTACAAACTGGGCAGCATCTAGTATTTGGTTCTCCACCAAAGCTTACTGGACAATCACAAAACACCTTTGATTGAGTGGAGAGCTCACAATGTATTTCTAATCCGATAGTTGGAATATATTTCATATCATGACTCCTTTCTCTTAAAGCTCTGCTACTCTGAAGCTACTGGAAAAGTCCGCTTCAAAGGCTGCAGCTGCACAGAGAATTTGTTTTTCTCCCAATAATTTACCGGTAAAAGACAATCCTATAGGGAGACCATTTTTATCATAGCCGCAGGGTATAGAGATAGATGGGAGACCAGCTATGTTAGCGGCTGCCGTATAAATATCTGCAAGGTACATTGTCAGAGGATTATCTGTATTCTGGCCAAGCTTATATGCGGTTTCAGGAGTAGTGGGATGAAGTACTACATCGTATTTTGTAAAGGCATCTGCAAAGCCTTGACTAATCATGGTTCTGAGCTTTAAAGCCTTTTTGTAGTAAGCATCGTAATAACCAGAAGCCAATGCGTAAGTACCAAGCAAAATTCTTCTCTTGACTTCTCTTCCAAAGCCTTCCGCTCTGGTCTTACCAATAAGCTCTGCGTAAGATTTGCATTTGTCTGCTCTAAAGCCGTACTTTACGCCATCAAAACGAGATAAGTTTGAACTAGCTTCGGCAGAAGACATCAGATAGTATGCTGGAACGGTATAAGTGAGGCTGGGCATTGAAAAAATCTCTACTGATGCTCCTAGCTTTTCAAGAGTCTGTATTGAGGACTCTATAGCTGTCCTAACTTCATCGTTTAATCCATCTGCCAAGTATTCTTTTGGTATACCAATTTTTAAGCCCTTAATGTCTTTATTTAAGCTGCTGCTATAGGAAGTCTCACTTTGATAATCAAGTGAAGTACCATCCCGTGCATCCTTTCCACAGATACTATCCAATATAATAGCGCAGTCCTCAACAGATTTTGCTATTGGTCCAATCTGATCAAGTGAGGAAGCAAACGCTACCAGGCCATAACGGGATACCAGACCGTATGTAGGCTTGATACCAACTACTCCACAAAATGCAGCCGGTTGTCTTATAGAACCGCCTGTGTCCGAACCAAGAGCACCAAGTGCAAGTGAGGCCGAAACAGAAGCAGCTGAGCCACCAGAAGAGCCTCCAGGTACTCTGTCAAGAGCGAATGGATTGGAGGTCTTTTTGAAAGCAGAGTTTTCAGTGGAACTGCCCATTGCAAATTCATCGAGGTTGGTCTTGCCTATAATAACAGCATTATCTGCTAATAATTTTTTTGCTGCTGTAGCAGTGTAGGGAGGAACAAAATTCTCTAGCATCTTTGAAGCACAGGTTGTTGGTACACCCTCTACACAAATATTATCCTTTATGCTAAGTGGAATGCCACACAATAATGATGCTCTACCACTATCAATTGCCTGCTGCGCTTTTTTTGCCTGCTCTATAGCTAATTCCTCGCAGACCGTTATAAATGCATTAGTCTTGTCATCTATTTTTTTGATTCTATCCAAATATATATTTGTGAGCTCAACTGCACTTATCTCTTTACAATCTAATAAATGCCTGGCTTTTTTTATACTGAGCTTTTTGATATCCATTTAGTGAGGCCCCCTTATTCAATCATCTTAGGTATTGAGTAGCAATTTTCCATAGCATATTTTGAGTTAGCAGTAATCTTTTCTGCCTCAAAAGGAATGCCAGGAATGTCTTCTCTAAGATTATTTGTCATACTCAGGACGTGCTCGGTTGCATTTATATTATCAGTATCAATATCCTTAATGGTATCCATTAAACCAATAATATCCAGCATATCTGCTTCAAGAGACTCGAGCTCTTCATTATCTAATGATAGTTTAGCCAGATCTGCTATATATTTAATGTAGCTATTTTTTTCTGCCATATATAATACCTCCACGATTTTCTATAATAATTATTGCCATTTAGATACAAAAAGATATAATATATCTATTGAATTCCTAATAAATAAAAATAAAACCAAAAATTAACAATAAATCAAAAATAAAAAAGCTGTACCAAGGGTAGTAGAAACTATCCAGTGACACAGCGCCTTTGCTGTAAAACTATGTAATTTACAACAATTATAATATAGCTCTTGCAAAAAATCAATACTTTTTCCAAAAAAAAGTGATGCTGGTTTTAAGGGCAGTTCTTATCAGTATTATAAGGTAGTTAAGGGTTTATATCATTTTAGGAGTGAAGAATATTAAAATTAAAAATGCAGGATTGGATTTGAAAAATTGCAAAAAAAGTATTGACGGATTGATGTGATACTAGTAAAATATGACTTAAGCTAAATCATGTATTTTCATATTTACAATTATACATTGGTAAGAGCGATACTTTTTTCTACTAAAAAAGACAATCAAATATAAAGGAACAATGGCGTTCTCAGCTACCTAAGAATATGGGTGGGTTGAGTACGCTTTTTTTTATTTGATATTAACAGTAATTACTATATTTTAATTTACTTGTAAAGGATGTGTTAATTTATGTTAAAGGAAGGTCAGGTTAGAATACCCTCAGGTTGCGCTATTTCCGGAATATTCAGTAGAAGTGGCAAACGCATTTCAGGGAGCGATATTATAAAATCAATAGCTGTTATGCATGACCGTTCGAATGGTTTGGGTGGTGGCTTTGCTGGATATGGAATTTATCCTGAATATAAGAATCATTACGCATTCCATGTATTCTTTAATTCAAATGAAGCAAGGGAGGCTACCGAAAGATTTATCAACAAGCATTTTGACGTGATAAACCTTAGCAGAATCCCTACTAGGAAGCACCCTAGAATTACTGATGCGCCTATGATTTGGAGATACTTTGTTTCTCCGCTACATGGGAAACTTGATGAGAGCCAGTTGGACGAGAAAGAGTATGTTGCTCGCTGCGTAATCAAGATTAATACTAAATACGATGGTGCTTATGTGTTTTCAAGCGGCAAGAATATGGGAGTTTTCAAGGCAGTTGGTTTCCCCGAGGATGTTGGAGAATTCTATAAGTTAGAGGATTATTCGGGATACTGCTGGACTGCTCATGGAAGGTATCCGACAAATACACCGGGCTGGTGGGGTGGTGCACATCCATTTTCATTGCTTGACTACACCATAGTACATAATGGAGAAATATCCTCATATGATGCAAATAGACGTTTTATGGAGATGTTTGGTTACAAATGTTCACTATTAACAGATACAGAGGTAATTACATATATATTTGATTACTTAAATAGGCGTCAAGGTATTTCACTTGAAGATTGTGCATCAATCATAGCTGCACCCTTCTGGAGCGAGATAGATAAGATGCCGGACAACTTAAAAGAAAAGTTTACTGCAATAAGAAACGTATATTCAAGTCTTCTGATAACTGGTCCATTTTCAATAATACTTGGTTATGATGGAGGAATGATGGCTCTAAACGACAGATTGAAGCTTCGTTCCATGGTTGCAGCGGAAAAGGATGATTTGGTATTGGTAGCTAGTGAAGAGAGTGCCATCAGAGTAATATGTCCAGAAGTGGACAGGGTTTGGAGCCCTAAGGGCGGAGAAGCAGTAATCGCAACATTATCAGGGGGTGAAGTATAATGGGTATAAACTTATTTTCTCCACAATACGAGGTAGTAAGAGATGCAAAGAAGTGTATAAAGTGTAAGGTTTGTGCTCGACAGTGCGCAAATGAGGTTCATAGCTATGACGAAGAACTGGATATGATGGTTTGTGACGATATTAATTGTGTTAACTGCCATAGATGTACATCACTTTGCCCAACTCGTGCATTGCGAATTCAGAAATATAATAATGAGTTTAAAGAAAATGCAAACTGGACTGCCCAGCAAGTCACAGAAATACAAAAGCAGGCTTCATCAGGTGGTGTTTTACTCTCAGCAATGGGGAATCCACAGCCCTATCCGATTTATTGGGATAGGCTGCTAATAAATGCGAGTCAGGTTACCAATCCTTCCATCGACCCATTGAGAGAACCAATGGAGACCAGAGTTCAGCTAGGTGCCAAGCCTGAAAAGCTAGAGTTTGATAAGGATGGAATGCTAACTACCAAGCTTTCCCCACAACTAAAGCTCAATGTACCTATTATGTTTTCAGCTATGTCCTATGGCTCAATCAGCAGAAATGCTCATGAATCACTAGCAAGGGCGGCTCAGGAACTCGGTACATATTATAACACCGGTGAAGGTGGACTTCACGAGGATTTCTATGAATTTGGAGCTAACACAATAGTACAGGTTGCTTCGGGAAGATTTGGTGTTCACCCTGGTTATCTCAGTGCTGGTGCTGCTATAGAAATAAAAATGGGACAGGGAGCTAAACCTGGTATAGGTGGACACTTACCCGGCGAAAAGGTTGGAGAGGATGTTTCAAAGACAAGAATGATTCCTATGGGAAGCGATGCTATCTCTCCTGCTCCTCATCATGATATTTACTCAATTGAAGATTTGAGACAGCTAGTTTTTTCACTCAAAGAGGCTACGGCTTATACCAAGCCTGTCATTGTTAAGATAGCCGCGGTACATAATGTTGCTGCTATTGCTTCAGGTATTGCCCGTTCCGGTGCTGATATAATCGCTATCGATGGTTATAGAGGAGGAACAGGTGCGGCTCCTACTAGAATTAGAGATAATGTAGGAATTCCAATAGAGATGGCACTTGCTTCTGTTGACCAAAGACTAAGAGATGAAGGTATTAGAAACAAGGTTTCACTTGTTGTAGCAGGAAGTGTCAGAAATAGTGGAGATATTGTAAAAGCAATTGCGTTAGGTGCTGATGCGGTTTATATCGGAACCTCAGCATTAATAGCGCTTGGTTGCCATGTTTGCAGAAGCTGTCACTCAGGAAAATGCAACTGGGGTATTGCAACTCAGAGAAAAGACCTTGTCAAGAGACTTAACCCTGATATTGGATATAAGAGACTGGTAAATCTCATTCACGCATGGGATCACGAAATCAAGGAAATGCTCGGTGGAATGGGTATCAATGCTATAGAGAGCTTAAAGGGTAACCGTTTGATGCTCAGAGGAATTGGACTTAATGAAAAAGAGCTTGAAATACTTGGTGTCATGCATGCTGGAGAATAATAGATTATTAGCTTAGAAAGGGGTTGTCGTTATGAAGAGAATTTATGTTAATGAAGATAGATGCTTGGGCTGCCATCTTTGTGAATACTATTGTGCCTTCTCCCACAGCGGAAAGAAGGATATGGTAAAGGCCTTTTCGGGTGAGACTAAGCCACTGCCAAGAATAACAATAGAAGAAGGAGACGATAATATTTGCTTTGCGGTATCCTGCAGACATTGTGAAACACCACTGTGTGTTAAGTCCTGTATTACTGGAGCAATGCAGATGGGGGAAGATGGAAGGGTTTTTGTGGATGAGTCCAGATGTGTTGGTTGCTATACTTGCATTTTGGTATGTCCATTTGGATCGGTACTTCCTGGTGATGAAAAGGCGATTAAGAAATGTGACCTGTGCATAGAAAGTGGAAAACCTGCATGTGCAGAGAATTGTCCAAATCTTGCAATAGTATATGAGGAGAGGTGATAAAAATGGCTAAATACGTGATAGTAGGTAACTCGGCAGCTGCTGTTGGATGTGTTAGTGGCATACGCAGTGTTGATAAGGAAGGCTCAATAACAATAATATCTGATGAGCCATATTTTACTTATTCCCGTCCTCTCATTTCATACTGGCTCAAGGGAAAAGTGACAGACGACAAAATGTATTATAGAGACAGTGATTTTTATGAAGTAAACAACTGCAGTACTATACTAGGG
>JAEZFR010000550.1 GCA_023417285.1 Bacillota bacterium | reverse complement strand
AATAAGGTCTGGTTAATTTAAAGGCAACCGTCTTAGCATCAACTTCCTTAATGCTTTCAATCATAGTTAAATCAATATCAGCACCTGCTTTTTTAGCTGTTTCATATGTATAAACAACGTCCTCAGCTTTTACTGAAGTTCCGTCAGTAAACTTGGCATCTCTAAGAGTTACAGTCCACGTCAGTTTATCATCCGACACTTTGTATCCCGTAGCCAAATCGTTCTCCCATCCTAGCTTCTTGTCTCTTTTAAATAGTGTTGAAAAAAGCACCTTTGTTATCGAGCCGTGTCCTCCCGTAGTGGAATCAAACCCTGACTCGGGCTCTGAGCCTATTGCTACAACTATTTCGCTGTTTTTAATTCTATTTTCTCTTGCTGATGTTTCTTTATTGCCTCCACATGCTGAAAACCCGGTAACAATAATCCCACAAATAAGTAAAGCTGCTGCAAACTTTCTAAAATTCATTTTATTCTCCCTTGTAATTATTTTATTTTTTACATACAAAAAGCCAAGAAATCATGAATATGCTTCCGCATAACTTCATACCTTCTTGGCATCTTTTTACTTTAGCTTTAAGCTAAATTATATCTAACATAAAACATAATATTTCTATATAAGGCTCCTTGCCCAATTCCATGTCTTCATGACATGTTCTGTTTGGTATATTACATTATTTTAATAAAAAAGTCAACTGAGGTATTTTTATGTTATGTACATTTAAACGTTAATATAAAAAAGAATGATTGACTGGCCCAAAAATATCCAATATAATATTGTTTAGTTTCTATTTTCAATTATGAAAGGAGAGGTTAAAAGAATGGCAAAAGCTACTAACAATATTATCAGAGGTGATTTTTTATAACTGAATAGTGGACAAAATGCTCACTTTTTTTGATAAACAGTGTTTTATCGTTTGTCTATTTGTTGATCGTTTTGTTGATTAAAGTATTAACCCCTAAGCCTTTATTTTATAATGGAAATACGAATGGCACGGTAAGGTTATCGTGTTTTTTTTGTGTCCAAAATTACAGTCCCATAGGAGGTTATTCTCCTGTGGGATTTTTTATGCGAATTTTATATGGAGGATTTGATATGAATTTATGTGAATTTGGCTGGGATAACTTTTTTAAAACAAATTTTGATAGTCTCGAAAATGATGAATATATTGCTGCAAGGGTAGTATCACAGCAAAAAAACAGCTACCGTCTATGCAGTGAATATGGAACATTTAACGCAAAGTTAGCAGGAAAATTTCTCTTTACAGCAGGCTTAAAGAAGGACTTCCCGACGGTAGGAGATTGGGTTGGAATAAAATTATACGAAAATAACACTCAAGCAATAATACATACTGTACTACCAAGAAAAACCGCCTTTGTGCGAAAGATGCCTATATCAGGCGGTAGAAAGATTAAAAATGGTATTATCGTGGGTGGAACGACTGAAGAACAAGTTATAGCAGCAAATGTAGATATTGTTTTCATTATAAGTGGACTTGATGAGAATTTTAATTTGCAGAGAATCGAAAGATATATCACGCTTGCATATAATAGCGGTGCTATGCCTGTTATTATTTTAAACAAAATTGATTGCTGTAAATCAGTCGAGGAATGTATCCATAAAGTGCAAGACATTGCAATGGGGATTGAAATTCATCCTATAAGTGTTTTAAGAAATATAGGAATGGATGTATTTAATAAGTATTTACTTCCTGGTAGGACATCTGTCTTTCTTGGCTCATCAGGTGTTGGTAAATCAACTATTATCAATTTTTTAGTTGGAGAGGTAAAGCAAAGAACGAATTCCATAAGTGTATTTAATGGAAAAGGTAGGCACACAACGACAAGTTCACAAATGATTTTTCACAATTCAGGGAGTATGATTATTGATACACCCGGATTAAGAGAATTACAACTTTGGGGAGAACAAGATGCCCTGAATCAAAATTTTGATGACATTTTAGAAATAATTTCTTGTTGTAAATATAAGGATTGTCAGCATGATAAAGAACCTGGTTGCGCAATAAAACAAGCTTTTCAAACGGGCAAAATTAGCCATGAAAGATATGAAAGCTATATAAAACAATTCAATGAATTGCAGAGATTAAACGGACGTATAAAACAAAGCGAAAAATACTTAAGCGCAAAGGCAAAACTGCAGGCAAAATTCCAACTTCAAAAGCGTAGGGGAAATTTCCAACCCGACAAAATAAATTATAAGGAGAAAACCTAAATGATGAAATTAAAATTTTTATTTGACAACAGAGATTTGGCTAAAATGCTCTTAGAAAACTGGAAATATGATGAAAACTCACTTGATATGCTTAATTATAACAGGATTTCCTCAAATGCTGTTTATCCATTCCAAAACGGGGAAAATACACGATTATTAAGATTTGCACCATCTTCAGAAAAACATAAAAATAATATTTTGGCGGAGTTAGAGTTTCTACGTTATCTGTCTTACAATCAATTTCCTGCTTTAAAAACAGTATTGTCGAAAAGTGGTGAAGAACTTGTCACAGCCAAAACACCTTGGGGAGAATACTATGCAGAAGTGTTTGACAAAGTTGCTGGTGTTAAGATGGCAGATACAGATTTTAATGAAAGTATAATGTATGAATTTGGTAGAACACTAGGTAAACTTCATAAATTATCCTCAAAGTTTGTTCCTGTTTGCAAGAGATGGTCTTACGAAGATGTGCTTTTGTGGATTAATAGTACTTTGTCAGATTTACCAAACCAGGAACAAGCTATAAAAGAAGTAGAACTATTACACAACTATTTCACAAAAATCCCCAAAACCTCAGATACATACGGTTTGGTTCACTATGATTTTGAACTGGACAATGTTTTTTACGATGATGTAATGGGCGTATGTAATGTTATTGACTTTGACGATGCTATGTATCATTGGTATATAATGGATATAGAGCAATCATTAGATAGTATTAAGGAAGATATTGAACCAATGAAATATGAGTTAAGCAGTAAAATCTTTCTTGAAGGGTATAAAAGCCAATATCCCGTTGACGATGAAATGCTCTCTATACTACCTGTATTTAGACGGTTTGCAAATTTGTATTCTTATACACGTGTTATAAGAGCATCAATAGAAAAATGGGAAAATGAACCGAAATGGCTTATAGATTTAAGAGTTAGATTAGACAATTCTATGAAAAGTAAACTTGCGAGTTTTGGTAGTGTATTATAAATTTTCCTTTTCATACATTTTTTCACAAAAATTAAAAAGTAGTTTTCTCATATAAAAATTGCAGAGAAAACTACTTTTCTTTTTGGTTATTATTGCAAAAACCTACAATCTTTCCAATATTTTAGTAAGAGAAACTTTAACTTTTTTGTTTAACATTACATTTTTTACAACTTGAGCCACAACTCCCACAGCATAGGCTTTTACCCTGCTTTTTCAGAACTATCATATGACGAACAGCTGCTAAAAGCCATATTATAACTAATGCTATAAGCATATAATCTAAAAATTTCATAGAATCACCTCAAAAAATCAGACTGCACAGTTTATATATTATAAATGCTGCTACCCAGGCAACACCACACTGTAACACAACTATTGCAACCGTCTGAAGCCGTGAGTTCAGCTCTCTTCTGATTGCTGCTACAGCTGCAATACAAGGTGTATACAGCAATGTAAATACCAAAAAGCTCACTGCCGTAAGTGGTGAAAATAATGAACTCAAAGTTGTGTTCAGGTTATCAATGGTTGTACCTGTTAATAC
>JAEZFR010000541.1 GCA_023417285.1 Bacillota bacterium | reverse complement strand
GCAACAAGAGAGGATATAGTCAAAGCATTAAATAGATTATCTTCTTTGTTTTGGATAATGAGCTTCAAATATCTTGCAAAGCAGTATGATTGAAACCGCAGTTAACTCAAAAATCTACGAAATGGTAAGGATAAAATATGAGTACAATAGTTGAAACTTATGTTGACAAAATAGTGGATGAATTAAAGAAAAAGCTGTTTATAGAGGTTGAAGCCTCCGGGAGGCACGTTCATTTATCAAAAAAAGATTTGAACACGTTATTTGGAGAGGGATATCAGCTTACTAAAGCAAAGGATTTGTCTCAGCCAGGACAATTTGCATGTAATGAGAGAATCACCATTGAAGGACCAAAGGGAGCCATTAAAAATGTTATAATTCTTGGCCCTGAAAGAAAGGATACTCAGGTTGAGGTTTCACTAACAGATGCATTAGCGCTGGGTATTAAGCCTCCAATAAGGCTGAGCGGAGATGTTGAGGATTCACCGGGAGTAACTCTATATAACGGAGACCGTAAAGTTGAAATCAATCAAGGCATTATAGTTGCTAAACGTCATATACACATGCTGCCAGAGGATGCACAGAGGTTTGGTATTGAAGACGGAGAGGTTGTCAAAATTAAGGTTTTCGGACTGAGACCATTGATTTTTGATGATGTAGTTGTTAGGGTAAACAAAAATTTCAGAACATTTGTCCATATTGACTATGATGAGGCAAATGCCTGTGGTTATAAAAAGGGTACCTTTGCTTTGATTTTAAAATAGTAAGTTGACCTTATAATATGGGGGATTAATTATTATGGATTATTCAAAGCTGGTTGATGAAGTAATAGAGGAGCTAAACAAAAGGATATTGCTTAATAACAATCATTCTAACAAAAAAAAGGTATTGCTGATAAATGGCTCGAGCAAGCAGGACAGCAATATGACTGATTATGAGTTTATAACTGCTAGTGAGCTTAAGACTGCTAGTAAACTTAAGGGTGCTAATGAGACTATAGCTTATGGTGAGCGAATAACTGCTGATGAAACAGATAAACAATATGACCTTGTTTTGATAGAAACAATGCCAATACCTATGATGGTCAATTTGGCATTGGGTAACTACATTTGCTTAGAAGAACAGCTGATCATCGAAGCATTACTATGTTCGAAGCCTGTTTATTTACTAGATAGCGGTTTGGAGTACAGACAATTTAGACAAGCCACCTACAATGCATTATTTGCTCAGTATGAGGAGTATGAGAAAAGACTACTACAACTAGGGATAAGGAAAATCACTCATTTGGGAGAAATTGGCGTTGAAAGAGTCGAAATTGATAAGTATAATAGGCACTTGGATGCTATAAATCAATCTACAAATATCGACTTATCCTACAAAAAGCTTTTATTAGAATCTGATTTATTAAAACTACATACAAAGGGAAAAGTGGCTATAAAAATAGACAAAAGCTGCATAGTTACCCCTTTGGCTGGAGATTTTATTAAATCACATGATATCAATTTGTTAACGAATTAGTGGAGGCAAGGTTTTGGATATTGGACAAGTAATCGGCAATGTGTGGGCTACAAAAAAAGATGCTAATTTGAACGGTATTAAATTACTTGTTGTTAGCATAAATGAATCAAATTTCAACAAAAAGGAGAAGTTATTAGTAGCGGCTGACATCGTAGGTGCTGGGGAAGGTGACACGGTACTCATTACTTATGGAGGGTCTGCGCGTATTGCAATTAATAATAAAAATGCTCCTGTTGATGCCGCAATTGTTGGTATTGTTGATTCTGTCGAGGTGAATAAGAATGGGTAAGAGCATAGGTGCACTTGAATTTAGAAGTATATGTAAGGGTATTGAAGTAGCAAATGAAATAGTAAAAATAGCTAGTGTTGAAATAATATATTTCAAAGCCGTATGCTCCGGTAAATTTTTAGTAATTGTTACAGGAGATGAAGGTGCGGTTAACGAGGCTATAGATAGTGGAGAAGATTTGGCGGACAACACTTTGATTGATAGCTTTAGACTACATGCAATAAGTGAGTCCATTATCCATGCTTTTAAAAATAAGTACTACTATGATGAACCCATTGATTCACTAGGAGTAATGGAGGCTTATAAAGTCTGTGCAGGTATCAAAGCCTTAGATAGAACTCTTAAGTCTGGTGATGTGCAACTTGCTAAAATGCAGGTAGCATTTGCAATAGGAGGAAAGTTGGTATTTGTAATAGCAGGAAGTATGAGTAGTATTGAGTATGGGTTAAAAGAGGGGTTATCAGCACTTGATGAGAATGAGAAGGCTCATATTTCAATAATCAGATCTCCAAGCGAGGATATGATAGCAAATTTATTAAAAAAGGGTAAATACGGAGGATAAACTATGAGTATTAATGAAATCATTATTTACATCATGGTAATTTTTGCAGCATTGGGTGCATTGGACAGAATAATCGGCAATAAGTTTGGTTTAGGTGAGAAATTTGAAGAAGGAATTATGGCTATAGGTGCCCTTGCCATTTCAATGGTTGGTATAATTGCGCTGGCTCCCGTAATCGCAAATCTTCTTAAGCCGGTTATAGTTCCTTTATTTGGGTTTTTAGGGGCTGACCCTGCTATGTTTGCAGGAAGCATACTCGCAAATGATATGGGCGGTGCTCCATTGGCAGAAGCACTAGCAATAGACCCTAATGCAGGTCTTTTTGGTGGATTAATAGTAGGAGCGATGCTCGGCCCAACTATTGTATTTACAATTCCTGTAGCGCTGGGTATTATCCGTGATGAGGATAGAAAGTACCTGGCTACTGGTGTTTTGGCAGGTGTAATAACAATACCTATCGGTTCTTTTATTGGGGGACTTATAGCAGGTTTCCCATTAATGATGGTAATAAGAAATCTTATTCCTATAATTATATTTGCAGTTCTAATAGCTTTAGGTCTTTGGAAGTTCGAGTCTGCAATGGTTAAAGGATTCACTTACTTTGGTAAATTCGTTGTAGCAGTGATAACACTAGGTTTGGGTGCTGGTATAGTTGAAAAATTAACAGGAATAGTTCTTATTCCAGGCATGAATCCAATTGAAGAAGGCTTTACAGTTGTTGCAGATATAGCAATAGTTCTTGCTGGTGCATTTCCGTTGGTTTATGTTATTACCAAGGTGTTCAAAAAACCTTTGCTGAAGCTTGGAAAACTTTTAGGTATGAACGATGTGGCAGCAGCTGGAATGGTTGCCAGCCTTGCTAACAGTATCCCTATGTTTGGCATGATGAAGGATATGGATAACAGAGGAAAAATACTGAACGTAGCTTTTGCTGTATCAGCTGCTTTTGTGTTTGGTGATCACTTGGGCTTTACAGCAGGCTTTAACCAAGCAATGATTTTCCCAATGATAGTGGGTAAGCTAGTAGGAGGTATTACAGCTGTATTTGTAGCTATGTTTATAGCTAACAAAACTTTAAAGAAGGGAAATGCTTAATATGGAAATAGAAAAGGCTACAGTAGAGAGATTGATCAGACAAATTTTAACAGAAAAATTGTCTGATGTTACAAGTTGCAACTCATGTAATGTGGATTTTGTAAGAAGTGTTGCTCCTGGAGGAGTAATGTCTGTCAAGCTTCCCACAGTTAAAGTGGACGAGAGCAACCGCTTGGATACAGGACATTCACAGGATAAGGTTTATACAAAGGATATCTTCACTCTGTCCGAGAGTCCAAGGTTGGGTTGCGGTGTAATGGAAATGACAAAAACCACATTTGATTGGACACTAAACTATGATGAAATAGATTATGTCATCGAGGGAAGCCTTAGCATTATTATTAATGGCTCTACTGTAACCGCAGGCCCAGGTGAATTAATCCTTATACCAAAGGGCTCTAAAATAAAGTTCAGCGTTCCTGAATATTCAAGATTTATATATGTGACTTATCCTGCAAATTGGGCGGAAAGTTAAATCGATAATAATTTAGGCGATACGCCTAGACCCCTTTTTCATTAGCTTTAAGTGTATCAAATTGCAAATAAAAAGCTATAATAAGGCCTTCTATGATATAATATCAAATCATAGGAGGCTTTTTAAATGAAAAAAGTGATGTTGATAAAGTAAAAGCCAGCGCCCTGAGACGCTGGCTAATTATTGCAATTTTAGTTCTTTTCTTTGTGCGCATTTTCGCTTACTTTAGTTGCATAGTGACCGATGATTGGTCCTCCAATACAAAAAGCTGCGCCTATTACTATTACTATAATAATTGATAGATCCACTTCTAATTCACCTCCGATATCTATATTGTCAGATAGCGAAGTGACCTACCTTGTACTTACTCCCAGTAAAATGGCTTGAAATGGACTGCTGTATGACTTTTCTAAAGTCAAATGGTTCAAACTGAGACAGTATGTAACTATAAAATAGGTCTTGCTTTATAATTTGCAATACAATAATGGAAATGGTATGATACGGCACTTTCCAAACTATAGAACGCGCACTTTCTCTTGGTATGAGGGAATTTACGCTATGTACAAACGATTTTGTTGAATAAATAACGCCAGAATTTTGAGAATGCGGCTTAAGCACGTCGGTAAATTCATATGACATGCTTGGTATAATCTGAAAAAATATGATGATTGAAATTAATAATATTGATATTAGCTTAATGGCTAATTTTTTTCTCAATAGAATTGAATTCATTGTAGTCTCCCATCAAAATTATTATCCTAATTAATATACAAAGATATAATCCTAATTAATATACACAAATATAATCCTATTAATTATACCATAGTTCTTTATATATTGAGAGTGCATATTTTTAATATGTATAGGGGGGCTTACTATGTCTATATATTCACGACTTACTAAATCCATAATTGGAATATAATTGATTTTTATATGGTGTTCATATACAATTATTTACATTATGCAGTATATCTATAAAAAATTGTAAAACAATCGATATTAAGGGAGTGGACATTTTGCAGGCAAATACCGAAACAAAGTTATCAGGTGCCGACGGACTGAGGGCGATAGCCTGTCTTTTGGTTATATTTCATCACTTTTCACAAAAAATGAATATGTATGAACAAAGTCAGACGGTCAGAGATGTAAATTTATTCTTTTTGCAAGGTAATACAGGGGTTAGTATTTTCTTTATTCTTAGCGGCTTTCTCTTATCCTATCCTTTTTGGAAAAAGTATTTAAGCAATCAGCAGTTTCCAGATATGAGGCAGTATACGCTTAGGCGAGCTGCTAGAATTGTTCCAGGCTATTATGTTGCTATGATTATATGCCTCATAGC
>JAEZFR010000519.1 GCA_023417285.1 Bacillota bacterium | reverse complement strand
ATGTTAATAAAATAACCTTACTTAATCAGCAGGTTGTGTTATCGGGTATGACAAGAAAAAGAGGGGTAGAGTTAATTACCTTAAATATTGACGATATTCCACCTACACCTGAAAACTCAAAGCTTCTAGTGCAGCTTTGTACACCTAATGGATATGAAATAGACTACCAGAATGTAGAGTATTCGAAGCTTGCTCAACAACCTGAGGATTACGGATTGGCAATAGACTCTCCAACTGAAGTTATTCCTGCAAAAGAATCACAGCCGGTTGACCTAAAAAAAGAAAATGAATTGCTTAGTCAAGAGCTAACACACTATATTTCAAACTCTTCAAAGCCTCTTTACTTTCAATTCAATGGCAGTTTTCAGACCTCTAATATATTAAATTCAACTATTGATTTAGAAGATGCATTAAAAAACGCATTACCTATAGACTACGACATTATATACAATAATAAGACTTACAAGACTCCGGTATTTCATCCCGAATGGCGTGAGCACTATGATAGGGATTGGTGCTATATTCCAAGAAAAATGTACATTAACATGAAGAGGGTTTTTGTTCTTCCGGAGGACGCTGATGTTGCTTATGATTTGTGCGGAGAGCTAGGCTTCTTCCAAAGCTATCCCAAGATAGAAAAAGACAAGATAGCAATACTTGTCAATAATTTCAATGTCACCAAGGTAGAAACCTATGAAGACAATGTTCTAATGCAAGGCACCCCATCTAGGACAGGGATGCAGGTTGTGGTAATTCCAAAATCTAAGCTCATCAAAGGGACAGAATATGCCGTTAGACTAGTAACAAGTGATGAGTGTGAAATAGATGTTGATGTTATAAAAAATTAGACACCAGGCAGGAAAAGCTTTATAAATAATGATATCAAATAGCATCAGCTGATATTGTGTAGAGGTAAGTTCCCCTTGCATACCAGCTGATACTTTAAATATCGAAATAAGTTTGACAAGCACTGCATTCAACATCTACTGAGAATTAATCCTCTTGAATACCGTTTACAGCATTCTCCTGTACATCGTCTAGAACATTCTCTTGAATGTCGTTTACAGCATTCTCCTGTGCATCGTCTAGAACATTCTCTTGAATGTCATTTACAGCATTTTCGTGTGCATCGTCTAGAACATTCTCTTGATTACTAGCATTATAGCCCTCAGCTTTTAGAGAAGCCTCCTTGTTCGAATATCTTTTTCTTCTCCTTAAAGCATCGCTTATTAAATACTCAATCTGGCCATTTACAGACCTAAATTCCTCTTCTGCCCATTGGGAAATTTCCTCCCACATTTTTGGACTAAGTCTTAATAGGATTGATTTCTTTTCTGCCATAAGCCTCCAACACCTTTTTTAATTATGAAGTGTTCCTGTGTTAATAACTGGCTGAGTGCTTCTTTCGCCACACAGTACTACTAACAGGTTGCTAACCATAGCTGCTTTTCTTTCCTCGTCTAACTCTACAATTTCATCCTCACTAAGCTTTTTCAAAGCCATCTGAACCATACCAACAGCACCCTCAACAATCTTTTGTCTTGCCGAAATAATTGCTGCCGCCTGTTGTCTTTGAAGCATAGCAGCTGCAATTTCTGGTGCGTATGCTAGGTGAGACAATCTAGCCTCTTCCACGATGACACCCGCCTTACCCAATCTCTGCTGTAATTCGTTCTTAAGAGCATCAGATACTTCATCACTACTTCCTCTAAGTGAAAGAGTATGATTATCTTCTGTATTATCATATGGATACATACCAGCAAGATGTCTAAGAGCAGATTCACTCTGTACTTTTACGTAATCTGAATAGTTTTCAACATCAAAAATAGCTTCCGCTGTATTTTCAACTCTCCAAACTATTACTGCTGCTATTTCTATAGGATTGCCCATTTCGTCATTAACCTTTAGCTTTTCACCGTTTAGATTTCTGGATCTTAAGGATAATTTTTTCTTTGTATAGAAAGGATTAGCCCAATGCCAGCCATCTTTTTTAACTGTGCCGACATACTTTCCAAATAGAATCAAAACATAGGACTCATTTGGTTGAATAGTAAAAAAGCCTGGTAAAAGAAAAATGAACACAACGCATAGGACGCTAGCTGAGACAATCATAAGAATACTTTCACTATTGCCTCCGATTATAAACAGTGCTATAGAAGCTGCTAATATCAGTAACACAACGATTAGCATTACCGCTCCGCTACCAACCTTTTTTGTAATTTCATTCATAAGTTTTCCCTCCATTAATATTAATATGATATCTAAATGATATCATATTAATATTAAACAAGCAATACATTTTGTAAATATATCCAACATGTTTTTCCATTTTTAATAGCATTGTGCAATATGGATTTTTCAATTAAACTTAATATAATTGAGCGTTCAACATTATTAGTTTAAAAAAGTCCAAAATAAGCTTAAAATAAGATTCAAATAAGTTCAAAAGAAACTTAAAGAAGATTCAAATAAGTCCAAAAGGAGTTTATAGGAAGTATAAAGAATTTTAAGAGAAGTTTAAGATAATATTAAAAGAAGTTTCAAAGGAGATTGCAAAATGAAGATAGGCTTGATTGGTGCAATGTTTGAAGAAATAGAGCTATTAAAGAGTTATATGGATATTCGTGAAACTAAAACCATTGCTATGCGAGAGTATTATGTGGGTTGTATTTTTGGTAAGGAGGTCGTTTTGGTCTTTTCAAAATACGGCAAAGTAGCAGTAGCCTCTGCAGTAACAACATTAATTCAAGTTTTCTCGGTTGACTTTGTTGTGTTTACAGGTGTTGCAGGAGCTGCGGACAGTACCTTAAATATTGGCGATATCGTTATCGGTGACAAATTAATACAGCACGATATGGATGTTAGTCCGCTGGGCATATTTAACAAGTACGAAATACCTTTGCTAGGCCTCACCTACTTTGAAGATGAAAACTCCATAATTGAGAATGCAAAAAAATCCGCACATCATTATATAGAAAATGTTATGCACACAGAGGTTGCAGCCCAATACCTTGACGAGTTCATGATTACCCGACCAAAGGTAGTAGTGGGAACTATAGCTAGCGGAGATCAATTTGTGGCAGACAGTAATAAGGTGCAAGCCCTGTGTAAAGATATTGACAACCTAAAATGCATTGAAATGGAAGGTGCTGCCTTAGCTCACGTATGTTATGAGAATAATGTTCCTTTTATAGTTTTTAGGGTTATTTCAGATAAAGCCGATGAGCACGCAGATATTAATTTCCCCAAGTTTGTGGAGAAGGCTGCGCGTTATTTCACAAAAGGAGTGCTCGAGCAGTTTATAAAGTTGTTA
Source organism: Bacillota bacterium (assembly GCA_023417285.1). Taxonomy (GTDB): domain Bacteria; phylum Bacillota; class Clostridia; order Acetivibrionales; family DSM-1351; genus Ruminiclostridium. The sequence continues at coordinate 7,701 of JAEZFR010000519.1, read as the reverse complement.
TGACACTTTAGCAACAGATGACTTGTACAAAACAGCTGTAAAAATGGATCTGGAAATGGATGTACAGAAGCCGACAAATTACGTTTTATTGCTAATTTATCGGCTTTTGCATTGTTTCATTTTTTTATAAAGTTAAAATCTTTATAAAACTATCTTTATCACTATGCCTTAATAGAGCTATACTTAACTTAACCATTTTTCTAAATTAAAGCAAGCTAAACAGATCCTTATTCCTCTTATACAGTTCCTTATATATGGAATAATAATGTTCATATGCAGAGCTATTTTCTTTATTTGGCAAGGTAATGTCCTCATTAAGTCTAACTACTATATTACATGCCTCTTGTACATCGGAATATATCCCGCAGCCAACTCCCGCAACTATTGCGGCCCCTACACAAGCCTGCTCGGTAGTTTTTGTTGTATATACCTCTCTACCAAATATATCTGATTGAATTTGTAGCCATAGTTTGCTTTTCGTTCCTCCACCTGATGCAATAATTCGGTCTGCTTTTATTCCAAGTGACCCAAATATTTCTAACGAGTCCTTCAAAGCGAAGACCACTCCTTCCATAATAGCCCTCGCCATATGAACGTAGCTATGTCTGAGTGACAAACCAAAGAATACTCCTCTTGCATTTGGGTCCATATGAGGAGTTCTTTCCCCTGTGAGATAAGGTAGGAATAATAGGCCTTCACAACCAGGTAAGAGCTTCATTGCCTCACAGTCAATCTTTTTAAAATCACTGTCTTTTATTACATTTTCACTAAACCAACGTAAAGATAATCCTGCACATAGTGATGCCCCCATGATATTCCATGTTCCATTTACCGCATTACAGAATGTATGGGTCCTTAATAATTTGTCATATATAGGCTCATTGATTGGAGTAAATATCTGACCACCTGTTCCAATAGTTGATGATATAGTACCAGGCGTAACTATTCCATTCCCAACTGCTTGCATAGGTTGATCTCCGCCACCATGAACTACCGTTGTACCTTGCATTAACCCGGTTTGTCTTGACGCATTTTCAGTAACACTTCCTGCAATGTCTGTAGGCGCACCACAGTTTGGGTACTTTTCAATATCTAGTCCAATATTTTTGATTAAATTAGTAGCCCATTCTTTTTTTGATGTATTAAAAGCAAGCGTGCTCGAAGCATCAGTTATATCTGTATAGATTTCTCCAGTAAGTTTCAGCCTTATGTAGTCCTTTGGAAGTATAACCTTATACGTCCTCTCATAAATCTCAGGCTCATTTTCCTTTATCCACATAAGGGATGCAGTTTGAAAGCCTGTAGCAATTGGGTTTAAAGTCAACTGACCAAGTTCGTCCTTCCCTATTTTGTTGTATAACTCATCAACCTGTGACTTGGAACGTTGATCACACCATATTATTGCAGGCCTTATAACAGAACCGTTTTTATCTATAAGTACCATTCCATGCATTTGACCAGACAATCCTATACTTTTAATCAAATGCTTATCAACATTTGGTTTTTGAAGTACCCTCTGTATCGTTTTTACAGTAGCTTCCCACCAAATTTCAGGGTGTTGCTCAGCATAGCCCTTCATTGGAGTATTTATAGGATACTCTTCGCTAGCAATAGCAATAATTGTTCCACTATAGTCCATTACTATAGTTTTAACACTTGAGGTCCCTAAGTCAATTCCCATTAGATACTTCATCTTTATTTCTCCCCATTACATAAAATACGTACAGTTTGTCCTTTCCCATTCTCCAAGCCTAACTCTGAATAGCTCAAGCCCATTTGTTTTCCTGAGATTGAGGATGCTCCATTATTTATTGTAAGCTCAAGTATCTTTCCAACATTTAGCCAACTATTTGTTGTTTCCGTTTATTCCTAATTTGTCGGCTTTTATTGCTTTACTATTTAATACGCCCCATGAATACCTTAATATTTCTAAGCATAATTCCTACCACTATCATAAGAAGTCCTGCTATAAGCAGGTATTTCTTCTCATCAATACTACCTCTCATCATGGAGAACAGGTAGAATTTACCCAGATATGTCTTACCAGAGCCATAGCACAAAATGTAGTAAAGTATTGGCACCATATATGCAACCGAAAGATAGTCAAATACGCTATATACGAGGATTCCTATTCCTCCGAGAAAAATGCAGCCTGCCATTGTTCCATAAAAATAAGTAGAGAAAGTAAAATCACATTGCTGCATTTTTAAATAAACTAAGAATACTCCTATAAACAGCGCCAAAATGAGTAATCCCTCTATAATACGTATTACATGAACTAAAACTATGGATTGCTTTTTTGATTCTATTAAGTCCCTGATATTTTTATCCTCATCCGGGATAAATAGAGGGACACATAGAATAATACCCAGTAGTACCATATAAAGCTCTAATACTTGTGCAGTCTGCAAGGGATTTAAGTTTTTCACGCCCATAAAGAATGGTGCTGCCAGACATATAACAAGAGCTATTAACACATGAGGCAATAAATTAAACTTCCAGTTTACCTTTACGATTTGAAAGTATCTTTCCATTTATATTCAGTGCCCCCTTCCGTTTCAACTGATATATCCCAACAGTAGCAAGCAATAATATAATGCCTATAAGACTATAGAATAGACGATTTATGACTAATTGATAAAAAACCTCATTATATTTTTCATATGCACCGACAGTATTAAATCTCGGTATCAAGTTCCACCCAACATTGCCTACTAAGTTCCCCATGCTCAGGAAAATACTAACCAACCACCACACCCCTTGGATTAGAATACCTAATGGACCATCTGTCAGTTCAGTGAAGAAAAACCCTACAGATACTGACACTAGTATAGTTGGAAGCAGCCACCCAAATATAACCTTTATAAATGCAAAATAATCTACTTGAACGCCATTGTTGCTAGCGCAATATAAGGATTGCAATGTAGGCGTAATGCTTAGAAGCAATACCGGGATAAATATCATAGCTACAGTTGCTGCATAGCGAGGTACTATAATACTTAGAGAGGATGTCTTTTTTGAGAAAATAACCTCCGAAGCCTTAGCCCTTTTATCTCTAAGTCCTCTAGTTACTGCAAGAAATACAGGTAATATTCCAAGCACAATTCCCATATAATCACTAAACAATCTCGAATAAGCCCTTGATACATTATCCTTATAAACAATATCCTCGTACTCTTTCAAGGCATCTGCATAGGTCATGGGCACTTTAGCATTCCTACTAACGTCCTCAGGCTTATACTTACTTCCCCCACCAAGTAAATCGTTAATCTGTCCCATATAATCTAAAAATTTTTGGTAGCTAAGATTAGCCTTTACTGGAAATTTATCCTTTGGAAGTCTTGAACTTTCAACATACCCACCATCAGAATTATTCCTTACATCATTCCAGTACTCTTTGATATTTGTTTGAAGTTGTTGCTCATTTAACCCGGTTAATTCTTGTATAATCCCGCTAACTTGCTTTTGCTGTTGTTCATTTAGTATTACCTTTTTATAAAAGCCAATGGGATATGTAACATACTCTCCTACGTCATATTCTAGTACTAACTCAGTGATAGTAGAGTTCATAATAACCTTTTCATCATTACTATTTTTTACTCCATAACTCTCTTGGCCTGGTATAGGTTTAGTTACACCTTCAAATTCACCCATCTGTGTTACAAAAAATACTACCATACAAGCTAAAAATATATAAAAGGTAACACTCTTTAATATTTCTTTGCATTCTTTTAAAAATAACGTTCCAAACACTATTTTGCACCTCTTTTCTCATGCATCAGGTACATATAGGCGTCCTCAACGTTTGGTACAATAGGCATGGCTCCTTTAAATGCAGCTTCTATGTTATCTGCTACAAAACGAACATTGACTGTACTCTCTGATGCCAGCATATTTGTAACCATGTATTTTTTCCTTATTTCCTCTAATTCCATTTTAGATATATCAGCAGTGAATATTTTACCCTGTGCTCTCTCTAAAAGCTCTGCAACGGTTCCTTTATAAATAATGCTACCCTCATCCATGATAGCTATTTTTTCACAAGTTGCTTCAATGTCTCCTACAATATGTGTGGATAGCATAACTATTCTATCATCAGCTATTTCTGAAAGAAGGTTGCGAAATCGTACTCTCTCCTCAGGGTCTAGACCTGCTGTTGGCTCATCAACAATCAGTACCTTTGGCTCATGTAATATAGCCTGCGCAATACCCAGTCTTCTCTTCATGCCTCCTGACATTGCTTTTACCTTGGTACGTAGATTATTTTGCAGATTTACCCTCTCTAATAATACCGGTATTCTGTGCTTTCTAGTCTTTTTATCAAGCCCTGATAAAACGCCCAAATAATCCATTGCCTCATATGCTGTCATATTTCCATACATAGAAAAATCCTGTGGCAAGTATCCTACCAGACTTCTAACCTTACAGGCGTCCTTCGTTGGTACGCCACAAACTATTATTTCACCACTGTTAGCAGGTAAAAGAGTTGTTATCACTTTCATTAAGGTCGTTTTTCCCGCTCCATTTCGTCCTAGCAGTCCAAACATCCCGTTTTCAATAGTAAGGTCTATATTTCTTAGTGCCTGCTTTTTCCCATAATATTTACTTACATCCTTTAGAATAATTTCAGTACTCATATTGGCTCCTATCTTTTAGTTTTTTCATTACATGTTGATAATAACTGAAAATTCTCTATTATTTCTCTACATAATAAAAAAACTTGCACATACGATTGCACCGCCCCTAGTACTGTTGGAAATGTTCAGGCTGCCTCCATGTTTCTCACAAAGTAATTTACATATGGTAAGCCCTATCCCAAAATGTTCATTAGAGTCAGATCTACTACTGTAATACGGTCTGGTTGCCATAAATAATTCTTCCTTGGAAAACCCCTTCCCGTCATCTCTAACATAAAGGTGAAGTATATCCCCTTCATTTTCTAGTAATATGTCAATTTGAGAATTGGTGTAGGAGAGTGCGTTTGATAGCAAATTCTCTAGTACCTCTAGTATAATGTGGTCATCGTAATAGCCTTCATCTATAGAGAGGTTATTTTGAATGTCTATTGTAATACTTTCAGGCCCCTTTAAACCGTTTGCAATACGACTTATACTTTCCACAAGGTCAATAAGTTTCTTTTTGCCCTTCTTTATCTTGATTCCCTCAAAGGTATGTATATCCTTCATCGTTTCAGAAAACTTCTTTAATCTATATACTTGGTCTTCTAAAAGTTTTAGTGTGTCGAGCAGCTTTTCTTCACTCATCATTCCTGTGGGATAATATTTAGTCAAAAGCTCGGTGTAGCCTTGCATTACAGTAAGTGGTGTGCGTAGGTCATGAGCAAAAGCTGCATTTAGCCTTCTCTGCTCCTCCATCATATTCCACATGCTCTCTTGATTTTTTGAAAGCTGGACACGCATTTTATCAAAAGCGCTACAGATTTCACCCATCTCGTCACCACTCTCATAACGGCATTCAAAGCTCAAATCATTTCGGCTAATGTATTGCGCTTGCTCCATCAATAGATTTATGGGCTCTTCAAGCCTATTTCTATAGAAGATATGCGAGGTAAGCCCAATGGCTATTATGGAATATAATAAAATTGAACCTTTCTCAATAAGCTCAATGACAAATATAAGCTTTGCATCAAGTGGCCTTACACCTGTCTTCTCGGACGTGTCTATGCCTTTTACCTCCACAGTAAGCGTCCCCTCCGAGCTATACATAATACTTTTAGTATTGGAATACTCTTTATAAATTAAATTTCTCCAACCCTCACAAAATACTATAGTAGTAATATAAGCTACTATAACCGCAAGAATTGCTATAAGTATGTAAATTCCTAATGATTTCTTCAAGGAAGTAATTTTCAGCTTATCTTTAAAATTTTTGATTTTTTCATCTATCCAATCCATGTGTAACCTACTCCCCAAACCGTCTTAATCAAATTGCTTTCGCTGTATTTTCCTAATTTTACGCGAATTCTCCTAATATGCTCGGTAATTATGTTACTATCCCCTTCTTTATCAAAGCCCCAGAGCCTTTCATAAATTGCTTCCTTGGTAAATATCCGTCCTTTGTGCATGAGTAGAAGCTCCAAAATATCAAACTCTGTCTTGGTAAGGGAGATTTCTTCTTCTCTATAAAACATCTTGCGTTCTGAATATGAGATAAGGAATTGCTCTGAGAAACGAACCCTATCTTTACCTAATCTACGTTCTTCACGTCTCAAATGCGCTTGAACCCTTGCCGATAGTTCCTCCAGGCTAAAAGGCTTCAAAATGTAATCGTCACCGCCTACCATAAGTCCATTTATTCTATCCTGCTCTTCAATTTTGGCAGTGAGAAAGAGAATGGGACAGCTTACATGATGCCTGATTCGCTTACACAGCTCTATACCGTCCATTTGGGGCATATTTATATCGAGCAAAATAATATCTGGTATTATTTCTATCTTTTCTAAAGCTTCTATACCATTAAGCGCAGTGTATACGAGATACCCTTGCAACTCAAAAAAATCCTTTAATAATCTCACAATATCCTTTTCATCATCTATTACAAGAATTTTTAAGCCCATAATAACAACCTCCAACTATAACTTTATCATTAGTTTTAGTAATATAACATAATTATCTATAATTTATCTACAAGAACGATTTTCAAGAGTGGCATCAAATATATGGCTTACGGGGAGACTGGTCTCGCCCGTAAGGCGCTTCGCGTTTTTTGCAATGCAAAAACGCCTGTGTTTTCCGCAGAAAACACAAGCGCCTAAATGGCGTGCCCGAAGGGATTCGAACCCCCGACCAACGGCTTAGAAGGCCGTTGCTCTATCCAGCTGAGCTACGAGCACATATTAAGTTTTAATGGAGCGGGTGATGGGAATCGAACCCACGCAATCAGCTTGGAAGGCTGAGGTTCTACCATTGAACTACACCCGCACAGTAAATGCTGTAAGCGACTCTAACACTTTCGTTCGCCGACTTTTAATATTATACAAGCATACCTATACTTTGTCAACAAAAAATAATTATTTTTTAAAGGTTATTTTTACCTGTTAAAAGTGGACTAAATCAGCATTTATACCATTATCATCAATAGTCAGAACAGCATAGCTTTCATTTAATTGACTCCTCGATTCGCTAATACTGCCAGGGTTTACAATTAACACTGAACCCACCCAGTCGACAAGCGAAATATGCGTATGTCCGAAGAGAACAGCATCAGCCTGCACTTCCTGTGCTTTGTACATTATACGATTATAATCCCACTTCACAGAATATTTATGCCCATGAGTAATAAAAATTCTCTTACCATCAATTTCAAGAACCTTATCCACCTCATGATTACCATTATTCATATCGCAATTTCCCAAGACATATTCAAAGTGAATATCCGGAAACATTTTACTGAGTTCAATTGCATCTCTTATATAGTCGCCTAGATGTATAACCATTTTTATGTCTTTATTCTTTCTAATTGCCTCCTTAGCATTTGAAAGAAAACCATGTGTATCACTTATAACCAGAATTTTCATTTTAATCTCTATGCCTTAGCTCCTGAACAATTTTTAGCAGAGCCTTTCCCCTGTGGCTGATTTTATTTTTTATATCCATATCCAGCTGAGCCATTGTCTTACCATACTCTGGTAAATAAAACAATGGATCATACCCAAAGCCTTTGTCCCCTACTCCCTTGTGG
>JAEZFR010000457.1 GCA_023417285.1 Bacillota bacterium | reverse complement strand
ATAGGTGAGGAGATTAAAAGAGTCAGACTTCAAAAGGGCCTTTCTCCAAAGCAACTAGCTAAGAAACTGGGTGTTTCAGAGGGCTATGTGCTAGATGTTGAGACAGGTAAGAAAATAATAAACGATGACATGATTGGCAGAGTATCAAAGGCCCTTGACTTTGAACTTGGACCTGTTGGATTATTTGCCTCTGAAGACAGTTCTGTTGTAAAATCTGAACCCTCCGCAATTAAGCGTGTAGTAACAAAATCAACTCCATCAAGTGCTCCTGTAAATAGTAGTCAGAGCCAGACTGCTAATGAGGTGTGGGACGATGCTTTTGGAAACATCCTCAAGACTGTTGCAGTTTATGACTATAGCATGGATAAAATTTTAGAAAAAAGACTTCTTCCTATAGAAGGTAATAAGGTTTTCGGAATGCAAAAGGATAAGGTTTTCTACCTCATAATCGAAGATGAGGTTATGAGTGGTTTCAGAATCTCAAAGGGAGACTTGGCATTCTGCACTTTGGTTAATGATTTTGATAATGACGGTATATATCTTATCGAGAATGAGGGGAGGCGTGAGGTTAGACAGATTAAAAGGCTTATGGCAGATAAAGCATTGATTGTTAGTAATTCAGGCAAGCTAATTACTGAAACAGCTTCAATGAAAAGCATTAAGTTTATTGCTAAGCTTATTAGATTGGAGATTCTTTTAGCTTAAGGCACTATTGATTGTAATATTTTTTGTTTTCTGCACCGTTCTTAAGTGTTTATTTTAAATAAAGTTATGGACCCTAATATAAGTATTGATTTAACTAGATTTACAGTTAAATCGTATAATATTAGGGTTTTTTATTACAATTATTGACATATAATACATGCGGGTATAGAATTCAATCTAAAAAGAGAAATACCAAAGAGGTAATGTTGGATGAGTAATTATATTAAATCCAGAAGTAGTAAAAAGGGTCTTGAACCAGGCAGCTTAGTTCATATTGGAGAGGTAAAAAGAGATAGTACAAAGATAGCTATCTACAAATACAATGAGCAAAACTTTGAAGTATATGAACCAGACACCATATACCATGATGCCTTTTCTGAAAGTAACAGTTTTGTGACATGGGTCAATATTGAAGGACTGCATGATGTTAAGCTATTAGACGGTATTGGAAAGCACTATAAATTGCATCCTCTCATCATAGAGGATATTTTAAATACCGATCAAAGGCCCAAAATAGAGGTATATAAGGAATATATTTTTATTTCTATTAAAACTATTGAATATGACAAGATAGTAAATGACTTCATTATCGAGCAGCAGAGCATTATTATAGGGAATAATTATGTCTTGTCTTTTGGCGAAAGGGATACCGATATATTTGAACCGATAATTACCCGCCTCAAGAATGGAGTAGGCAGGGGGAGAATGTTAGGGCCAGATTATATGGCATATAGTCTCCTTGATATTATAGTGGACAATTATTACAGCATATTAGAAGGAATAAGTGACAGAATAGAGGCTATTGAAGATGAAACAATAGAAAGAGCATCCTCTGACACCCTCAAAAACATCCGAAGTCTGAGAAGGCAGGTTTTATTTCTTAATAAATCTATTTGGCCTCTTAGAGAGATAATGTCAACTCTTGAAAGAAGAGAATCGGACTTGATTAAAGAATCGACAGAAGCCTATATCAGAGATTTGTATGACCATGTTATTCAAGTCTTAGACACATCAGAAACACTCAGAGATATTTTGACCTCTACAATCGATATTTATATATCCAACTCCAGCAATAAGATGAACGAAATTATGAAGGTACTGACCATTATTTCTACGGTCTTTATGCCCCTATCTTTTATAGTTGGAGTTTATGGTATGAATATAGCTAATATGCCAGAATTACATTGGAGATGGACGTATCCAACCTTATGGGCAATAATGATATTTATATCAATCATTATGTTAGTTTTCTTCAAAAAAAAGAAATGGTGGTAAAGTAAAATGGTGGTAAAGCAAAATGGAGGTAAAGTAAAATGGTGGTAAAGTAAAGAAGAAACGGTAATAGAGTAGGAAAATCCAAAATTTGTTTATTGAATAGCAAAGGTTTACATAATATAATAATACCCTAAGAAATCAATATGATAGAGGCGCAGTTATAAATAGTACCGGTGAGGAGTTAAGCCACAATGATTCACTGTGAAAGGTATAACTGCCGAAGTGCAAAGGTTTTGGCTTTAAACCCTGTGCGCTGGTCTTAAGTAAAATATGCTTATGACTGTCCCGAGTAAAGCGGGGAGTACTATCACTTGGGGCACAACTGTAGAGACTTGAGTGTATAGCTCGGGTCTTTTTTGTTGTCAACACAAAATAAAATAAGAGAAAAAATAAGAAAACTAAAATAAAAGAAAGACCTACGCCAAGATAAAACACAGGGACCTAAGTCAAGATAGAAGGACATAAAAGGGGTCAAGAAAAAGCTAAGACAAAAGATTAGTTATTAGAGAAGGGACAAGGACTGATGAAGAGTAAAATATTTGTGCTAGTAATGCTTGCTGTGCTGCTTTTGCCTCATGCAGCAGCGTTTGCTAGCGAGAGTGCGGCCTCAGATGTGCTAGTAGATGTCGCACAGGCAAATGCCGATAAATTAGGGTTTATAACGCTGCTGCCTCCGCTTATTGCCATAGTACTGGCATTCATAACAAAGAATGTGGTAACCTCACTGTTTGTAGGCATACTATCAGGTAGCATCATTTTACAGTTTAGTGGTGTTAACATATTGGGCACATTGGTAGGTGCCTTTACCGATTTTGTTGAAAGAATGCTTGAGGTACTGTCGGATAGCTGGAATGCAGGAATAATGCTGCAATGCCTAACCATTGGTGGAGTAATTGCACTAGTTGCCAAAATGGGTGGTGCTAGAGCTATTGCGGAGTATCTCGCAAAAAGAGCCAAAAGTCCAAGAAGTGCGCAGCTTGTCACTTGGATATTAGGGTTATTTATATTTTTTGACGATTACGCCAATTCACTGATAGTTGGACCAATTATGAGGCCGGTAACTGACAAACTAAGAATTTCTAGAGAAAAGCTTGCATTTATAGTTGATGCAACAGCTGCTCCAATTGCGGGAATGGCGATAATCTCAACCTGGATTGGCTATGAATTATCACTGATAAGGGATGCGTTTCAAAATGGAATTGGTGTAGAGATAGATGCAATGGGCTTCTTTTTATCCAGTTTGCCTTATAGATTTTACAATATATTTGTACTTGGCTTTATCATATTTACCATAATATTTTTAAAAGAATTTGGTCCGATGTACAAGGCTGAGAGCAGGGCAAGGCTTACCGGCAAGGTGTTAGGGGATAATGCACAGCCAATGGTGGCGAGTGAAATAACAGAGCTTGAGCCAAAACCGGGAATAAAGCTATCTATATGGAATGCGATAATACCTATTGGAACATTGATTGTTGGCGCATTGGTGGGATTCTACTATGATGGTTTTAAAGCAATAATGGCAGGTAATGATGGCACATTAATTGAGTTAATCAATAATTCACCCTTCTCGTTTGATGCAATTCAACAGGCCTTTAGCAAATCTGATGCGTCTGTCGTATTATTCCAGGCAGCTCTGTTAGCTACAATAGTAGCACTAATCATGGGTGTGGGCAGGAAGATTTTTAAGCTATCAGAGGGTATTGAAACATGGGTAAATGGTAGCAAATCATTGATGATAACAGCAGTAATATTGATGTTGGCATGGGGCCTGAGCAGTGTAATAAAGGAGCTTGGGACTTCGAAATACCTTGTGTCAGTATTAAATGATGTTATACCTGATTTTTTACTCCCAACAATAGTTTTCGTACTGGGGGGAGTAATATCCTTTTCTACAGGTACGTCCTATGGAACTATGGGCATACTAATGCCGCTTGCAATACCACTAGCTTACTCTATTTCTGGAGCCGACATGAATTTTGTAATAGTTAGCGGCAGTGCAGTACTGACAGGTGCGATATTGGGAGATCACTGCTCACCGATATCAGATACGACTATTTTATCTTCGATGGGAACGGCTTGTGACCACATAGATCACACTAAAACTCAGCTGTGGTATGCATTGTTTGTTGGGGGATGTGCTATATTGTTTGGTTATCTTCCTGCGGGCCTTGGAGTGCCTGTGTATATTCTGCTACCAATTGGACTTGCTGTAGTTGGAGCAACCCTTTTGATATTTGGCAAAAAAGTTGAGAGCGTATAAGCCTTGTTTTAGAATATAGGAATTTATAAGTTTTAGAGTGTTACAGAAGTGTTGGTAATGCTGAGATTGAATGTTTATACTAGAAAATCCCAGAAGAATAAATTTCTATATTCGGGGATTGAAAAGGGGATTCCCCTTTCCGGTTTCAGGAGGGTGCTCAGAAACATGAAATGTTTCGTCGAAGGGAACCTAGGGTTCCCTAGCGAACAAGAAAA
>JAEZFR010000440.1 GCA_023417285.1 Bacillota bacterium | reverse complement strand
ATCTAAACCCATACCTCCAATGCTTTCAGTTACCCATGTTGGGTCACCAGAGAAAAGCTTCTCATATTCTGGGGTTCTCAAGAACCTAACTAACCTAAGCTTCATTACAAAATGGTCAATTATCTCCTGAGCCTGTTCCTCTGTTAATCTTCCTTCTTTGAAATCACGTTCTATATATATATCAATAAATGTTGATACTCTTCCTAAGCTCATCGCTGCTCCGTTTTGTTCTTTTACAGCTCCGAGATAAGCAAAATACAGCCATTGAACCGCTTCCTGAGCATTTTCAGCAGGTCTACTAATATCAAACCCATACTTTTGGGCCATATTCTTTAGTAAAACAAGCGATTTAATCTGTTCTTTTATTTCTTCTCTTTCTCTAATGGTATCACCGTCAATGTAGTCAACTTCCAAACTCTTGAGCTGGCGTTCCTTGTCCTCAATTAACCTATCTACGCCATATAGCGGTACTCTTCTATAGTCACCTATGATTCTTCCTCTACCGTAAGCATCTGGCAAACCTGTAATTATTCCCGCTTTCTTAGCTCTCATCATTTCAGGAGTGTAGGCATCGTAAACACCATCATTATGTGTCTTTCTATACTTTGTAAATGTCTCTACTACGTTGTCATCAATTTCTTTTCCGTATGCTTCACAGCCTTTTATAACCATTCTAATTCCACCAAAAGGCATTATTGCTCTTTTAAGTGGTTCATCAGTCTGTAACCCTACAATTCTTTCGAGTGATTTATCTATATAACCACTCTCATGAGCGTCTATAGTAGATATTGTATGGGTATCTATGTCAAGAACTCCGCCATGATCTCTTTCTTTCTTAAGTAAATCACTTGCCTTTTCCCAAAGCTTTTTTGTATCCTCAGTAGGGCCTTTTAGAAACTTGTCATCTCCCTCATAAGGTGTGTAGTTATTAATAATAAATTCTCTAACATCTATCTCATCACACCAGTCGCCCTTATTAAAGCCTCTCCATGCATCCATCTATATCAGTCCTCCCGTTGAGAAAATAAAATTGAGTTAAAGTTGCTACTCACATTTTATATTTACCCACAAAAACATGGATGTACCAAAAAGTATATTTGTAAAATCATCCAATATAACATGGTTAGCTAATCTCCAAACTGAGTAATATCAATGTTTAGACATGCTAAAAGGAACCCCCTTATTAGACAACCTTTGTCAAATAAAATGAGTTCCCTTCCCTTTTTTACTATACGCTTAAGCCCCCCTGACGAGGTTACTGCACATCAGGATTTAGCTTATCAATAATGAATTTCTGTGCAAAATCCTTGCTGAAGGGCACCTTAACCTTGTCCTTCGCCCCATTTCCAAATACAACCATTGTTACTTCGTCACCATTTTCATCCTTTTCTACTGCAATTTTAACGTCTTTTGAGCTGAATTGGTGCTGTTCACCTTTAATTGTCAAGTAAGCCGTACCATTATCTACCTTGAAGCTAGGAAGATTTGCATATACTGTAACACCAATAGCGATAATTGCAACTAATATTGTCAACTTCAGCAGGCTCTTGGCCAGCTTTGCTACTAAAAGAATTACAACAGCAGCAATTATTATAGGTATCCAAAAGGACTTATCCATAAATCCTATTCCACTTAATATCTCCATATTTTCCCCCTTGTTAAGCATTAGTTAGTAAGTTTAGAGACATAATAACTACTTATTATTCTACTTTGCTTCTTCATTCTCCTTCAAAAACTTTTGATATTTTAAGGGTTTTCCTTCTTCCCATGGCATATATGTGTTTGCGAAGTCTACCCTTTCCTTGAATTCAGGGTGGTCAAAGTTCCATAGCATATACACAAGTCCAACTTCCGGAAGAGCATAGCTTTGCTGATGGAGTTTTACTGTAGCGGTCGCGGTTGAAAAGTTATTCTTTGTAAGTTCAAGTTCAAATCTATCTGCCTCTAACTCCATATTCCTAGAATATGCGTTTGAAATAGGTGTAACAAAAAACATTACTAAGTTAAGCATTAATATAATTAGCGGAAGTGCGGCCACGTCGCATAGGGTATGAAACCCCATCCTGCCTTGGGATTTTCTCATAAACCATCTACATAGTTTATCAACAATAAAGAGGACAAATATACTTCCAAGCCCACCTATGACAATAGATTTCCAGATATGTCCCATCAAGTAGTGTCCCATCTCATGAGCTACTACCCCCAAAACTTCCTCGTGATTTAAATTATTAATGGTTGTATCCCATAACACAATTCGTTTTGTGTTGAATACACCCGTCATATAAGCATTCATCTGGTTTGTTTCTTTGCTCTTATCAACCTGAAATATATCCGTCTTGCCTATATTCGTTTTATCTAGTAGATTATTGATTTCAGAAGATAACGCCTTATCCTCCACCGCTTTATATTGATTAAAGATTGGATCGATTACTATAGGCTGAATTAGGGACATAAATAGCAGATAGGGTGTCATTAACAACCCTAAATAGAGCCACCACCTTTTTGGTGACTTTTTTATTATAAGAAATGGTACCCATACAACCAAACACCCAAATAGAGAGTTTACAATAAAGCTTTTTATAAGCTCAATCCACCACTGTACAAAGGTTTGGTTTGAAAGACCATATTCATGCATTCGAAAAAATCCTGTGTAAATGTCGAGAGGCAGATATATGAGTGCTTCTAGCAGAGAATATGTAACAAAATAAATCGCAATAATTACAACCCATCTCTTTGCTCTCTTTTGTGCCCAATCTCTTATACCTACCGATAATTTTGAGAACACAAAAAAAGCAGGAACCGCAAAGCTTAAAAAAAGTCTAATAAGCCAAGTTGTAACCTTACTCTTCTGAAAGTCAAATGCCTCAGCCGAAGGCTTATACACCTCAACAATACCAGGTGTAGCAGCTGATCCCTTATCTGGATAAGTGTCCATTATATGCCACGCATTAATAGCCTCTGTAAAAAGTACTGCTGCAGCAAATATAATAAAAATACACGAAAATGCAGCAATTGCCTTTTTTATTTCTTTGCTCAAATTATTCCACCTCCACAATAATATCATCGGATTATGTTGTCCAATTTATTATATGAGGAGGCATAAATAAATCATGCTTCAAATTTCTTTCCCATAGCATATACTTCACAAATATTTAGCTGCTTGTCACATAATACAAAATCGGCATGTTTTCCCACTTCAATTGTACCCTTAACTTTGTCAATTCTTAGCATAGTAGCAGCATTCTTCGTTATTATAGAAATTGCATCTTCAATAGGTATATTATTCTTTTGTATAGCGTCTCTAATTTCCTCGAACAAAATTTTACTGCTTACAGTCTCTGAAGATATAACGTTTCCACTTTCATCAAACACAGGCACACTTCCATTTGCATCTGAGCTCATCGTTACATGTTCTAAATCCAAACCCTTATCTATTATTATTTTTATAGCATCATATGTGGGTATGCATTCTGTATCGTTTTCATCAGGTATAAATCCTGCAGTTAAATCAATGTATCCACCTATCTGAAGGTATTCTAACGCATGCTCAAATAGTCTTTTGGTTCTGTTAACATGAGTAGGCAAAAACTGCTTTTTGGGAATTTCAGTTTTTTGCACCAGCTCAAAAAGCTTATCTAGTCTTCTACCGCCTGCTCCAAGATGAAAATGAACTAGTCCAGCCTTCCCAGAGATCAACGCACCATTTCTAACCTGAGCAGCTAGTCTGCTCAGTTCATCAAATGTCGGTTCAAAAGATCTGTTATCCTCTATACATATTTCGCCCACTCCTATTACCTTATCAACAAAAATCATATCAGTCTGAACGTTACCTGTTATTGTCGGCACTGGCACCTGATAAGCACCTGTATATATATACGACGACATGCCCTCTTGTTCAAGCTGCTTCGCCTTGGCAAAAAGGTTTGCCATACTCCTAGTTACACCATCTGCTCCTAAAACACCTACAACAGTAGTAACGCCATAAGAAAGGAGATCCTCCGCCACAACCTCTTTTGTTCTGGTTGTATAACTGCCTTCTCCACCACCACCAGTTATGTGTACATGTAAATCTATAAATCCAGGAAAAAGATACATGTCATTGCAGTCAATAACATCAATTTTTTGTTCTAAAGTGAAATTGATGTTATCTTCAATTGCAATGATTTTATCACAACACGTTAAAACATCCTTTTTCCCTAAACAAGAAGGTGCATATACTTCAGCATTTCTAAAAAGTTTAAACATGGCTATACCCTTTCTTACATGCGCATGAATTCTGCTAGCTAATGATGCTGGTTTGTACATTTTTCTAGTTTTTTATGTTTACAGTACTTTGCTTAAAAATTCCTTTGTCCTAGCATTTTGAGGACTTGAAAATAGTTGTTCAGGTTTATTCTCTTCAATTATTTTGCCTTCATCCATAAAAACTACTCTGGTGCCAACTTCCTTAGCAAAGCCCATTTCATGCGTGACAACTGCCATTGTCATACCTTCTTTTGCAAGCTTTTTCATCAAATCCAGCACCTCTCCAACCATTTCTGGGTCAAGTGCGGAAGTCGGTTCATCAAAAAGCATTACATCGGGTTCCATTGCCAAAGCTCTTACAATTGCCACTCTTTGCTTTTGTCCACCCGAAAGCTGTGCAGGATAGCTCTTGGCCTTATCCTCAAGACCAATTCTTCTGAGAAGACTCATAGCCCTATGATTTGCATCATCTTGAGATAGATTTTTTAATTTTATAGGTCCCAAGGTTATATTTTCGAGGATTGATAGGTGTGGAAAAAGGTTAAAGTTTTGAAAAACCATCCCCATCTTTTGTCTCTGTTTGTTGATATCATTTCTCTTATCGGTGATATTTATGTTCTCAAAAATAATTTCTCCGTCAGTTGGCTGCTCCAAAAGGTTGAGACAGCGTAAAAATGTGCTTTTCCCCGAACCGCTCGGACCTATAACTACCAGCACTTCGCCTTTTTTAATACGAATATCTATTCCCTTTAAAACATGCAGCTTTCCAAATTTCTTGTGAAGATTCTTAACCTCTATCATCCTTATTCATCCTCCTTTCTGCAACTCCTAGTACCCTTGTAAGTGTAAACGTAAGAGCAAAGTAAATTACAGCTACCACCAACAATGGCTCAAACGGTCTATATATAGCACCCCTGATGATGTTTGCAGACATCATCAGCTCTGCAATTCCTATTATTGAAACTATCGAAGACTCCTTAATTACTACAACAAATTCATTCCCAAGAGCGGGGAGTATATTCTTCACAGCCTGTGGCAAAACAACATATTTCATGGCTTGTCCCTTAGTAAAGCCCAATGAACGTGATGCCTCCATCTGTCCCTTATCTACCGCTTGGATACCTGCTCTGATTATTTCCGCGACATATGCCGCACTGTTAATAGACAAGGCTATAACACCGGGTATAAATCTTGCCATATCCATTCCAAACAGCGTAAAGTCCGGAAATGATACCATATAAAAAATAATATATATTTGTACCAGCAACGGAGTTCCTCTAATAAATTCAATGTATGCTGATGCAATACCACGTAATATCTTGCTATTTGATATCTTTAACAATGCCAAAACTGTTCCTAGAATAACTCCAAAAAGCACAGTTAATACGGCAATTATAATGGTATTTATTGTTCCGCTTATAAAGTACGGATAATACTCGAATAGAAAACTAAAATCCACAAAAAACCCTCCAATTTTTAAACCTAGTATATAATAAGAGGCCGCTCTTTCTAGAGCCGCCTCTTATTATAAATAACAGTTATTTCTAAAAAGTATCTAAACTATTCTACTTCATTCATTTCATTTGCTTCTTTTACGTACTTATCAATTGTTCCGTCGTTCTTAATTCTTTCTAGTGTCTTATTAATTGCATCTACAAGCTCTTTATTATCCTTCTTTATAGCAATTGCAGAACCACCCGTTTCATCCTCAACCTGAATTTCTGATAACGCAAGGTCATTATTGTTTGCCACATAGCCATTTGCAACAGGTAATTCAACGATAAGTGCATCTACCTTTTTGTTCTTTAATTCCATCATAAGGTCAGGAATCTTTCCAAGAGTAACAAGTGTAGCATCCTTCATCTGAGTCTGTCCAATTTTCTCCTGAACTGTTCCTAGCTGAACTCCTACCTTTTTACCCTTCAAGTCGTCAATACTCTTTATATTATCTTTATCCTCTGCTCTAACAAGAACCCCCTGCTTTGCTTCATAATATATCATTGAAAAGTCTACTGCTTTTTTTCTATCCTCATCAGGTGTCATCCCAGCTATTACAATATCAACCTTGTCGGTATTAAGCGCCTGAAGCAAACCATCAAAGCCCATGTCAACTATTTCAAGCTGAACCCCAAGATCCTTGGATATCTCTTCAACAATCTTTATATCAAAACCAACAATAGTATCTTTACCATCTATCATCTTATGATATTCATAAGGAGCATAGTCAGCGCTAGTACCCACAACCAACTTACCAGTCTTTTCAATTCTCTCCATAGTATCACTTCCGCCACACGCAGTAATTGAAATTCCCATTGCTGCAATAACGGCTATGCATGCTATCTTTTTTAGTAGTTTCTTCATCGAATAAATCCCCCTTGTAAGAT
>JAEZFR010000419.1 GCA_023417285.1 Bacillota bacterium | reverse complement strand
ATATTTAAAGGAGTGTATTAACATAATGAAAGCTCAAGCGATTTACCAAACCAGACAAATTAATAACATGAAGGACATGATGGTTCAGAGTGAAAAACTCTTTGGTTCAAGAAACGCTTTCAACATTAAAGATACTAATGGAGAGTACTATACAAAGACATATACTCAGGTTAAATCAGAAATAGATCAAATGGGAACAGCTCTCATTGAATTAGGACTTAAGGGTGAGAGAATTGCCATTATCTCACAGAATAGACATGAATGGTGTACAGCCTATTTGTGCATTACAGGTGGAGTTGGGGTTGTTGTTCCTTTAGATAGGGAACTGCCCTTCCATGAAGTTCAAAATCTTATCAGCAGATCGGGTATAAGTGCTATTTTCTTTTCTGGTAAGCACAGAAAGGATATGGAAAAGCTGTCCCAAACTTCTCAAATAAAATACTATATTGATATGGATGCTGACGAAGATGTTGATAACTTTCTTTCATACAATAAACTTATAGAAAAAGGCAAAAAGCTTCTTTCGGAGGGCAACAGAAGCTATATCGATGCTACAATTGATGATGAAGCTATGGCTGCATTAATATTTACTTCTGGAACAACTGACTTAGCCAAAGGAGTTATGCTCTCAAGCAAAAATATATGCAGCGATGTAATGGCTGTTTGCTCCATGTTAACAATTGATGAAACAGACAGTGCATTGTCTATTCTCCCTCTACATCATACTTATGAGTGTACCGCAGGATTTTTGGTAATGATGTATAACGGTTGCTGCCTTTCATTTAATGAAGGGTTGAAGCATATTGTAAATAACCTTCAAGAAACAAAACCTACAATATTAATGCTAGTACCTCTTATTTTGGAGAACATGCACAAGAAAATAATGAAGCAGGCTTCAAGTAGCGTGGTGGGCAAAATAAAAATGGATACTGCCATATCGCTTTGCAGCTTTCTGTATACTGCTTTAAGAATAGATATCCGTAAGAAAGTCTTCAAAAGGGTTCATGATGTGTTTGGTGGTAATGTGCGTTTGGTTATTTGTGGCGCAGCTGCTATAAATCCAAATGTATCAAATGATCTCTACAGTATGGGTGTTAGAATTGTACAGGGCTATGGACTTACTGAATGTTCACCTATTGTTGCCGTCAATAACGACAAAGGATTCCGCCACGATTCAGCAGGTAAGGCGTTGGCAGGTATTGAGATTAAGATCGACAATGCTGATGATGAGGGTATAGGCGAGATAGTAATACGTGGAGATAATGTAATGCTCGGCTATTACGAGAATGAACTAGCTACAAAAAACGTACTTAAAAACGGCTGGCTTTATACCGGTGACATTGGATATATGGATGAAGAAGGATATATATATATTACAGGACGTAAAAAGAATGTTATAGTTACTAAAAATGGCAAGAATATCTTCCCCGAAGAGGTTGAAGCTTATCTTGCAAAATCACCTTATGTCAAGGAAAGCCTTGTTTGGGGCAGATATGACGAGGAGTCAGGCGAAACTGAGGTCAATGCAAAAATTGTACCCGATATAGATGAGATCAATCTACGCCTTGGTAAGGATACTATTTCAAAGGAAGAGGTTACTAAACTGATTCAGTCAGAAATAAAGGAAATTAACAAGCTAATGCCTTTGTATAAGCGTATTAAGGACTTTACAATCAGAGAAGAAGAATTTGCCAAGACAACTACAAAGAAGATAAAAAGATATGTAGAAAATGCAGGTTAATATCGTATAATAAAAGAAGCAGCCTAATAAGCTGCTTCTTTTATTATCTGCTTTGTGGCAATCTCTGCCCCCATCAGAACTATTGAAGCCCCATTTCCCGGGTGTACTGATTTGCCGACAAAGTACAGATTATTGAGCTTTGCAGATCTGACCTGGGGCCTCAATATTATGCTTTGCATATTTGTATGGGCTATACCATAAGCCCCGCCCTGCCAGTAGTTATATTCTTGAAGGAAATTATTTGGAGTTAGATAGCCCTCATACTCTATATGCTGCTTAATATCTTCCAGACCTTCTATACTGGAGAGCTTATTAATACATATTCTTTTGAGGTACTCTATAGTTGAACTATCCCAATTGATACTACCAAAAGTAAGGTTGGGTACGCGTAATAGCACATTTATCCCCATTTTCCCTTTAGCACATATAGTATCGTCAATTGAAGCAGGATTATAGACATATAATTGACAATCCTCTGGCAACTGTCCTGCAAATATCCTATCCACCTCACTATGAAAACTATTATTAACAAACAGGTTATGCAGCTTAAGAATTGGATAAAACTTGTCTATGCCTAAGTGAAGTATAAAAGTCCCACAGGACGACTTATAATTCCTATTATCAATAGGCTTCTGCAAAAGTTTACTATTTGTGTACTGATAGTCACTGTTTGCAACTAATATATCTGCACTGACAAACTTATCATTTACAATAATTCCAGTAGCATTTTTTTCATTTACACATATTTCTTGAACATTACAGGAGGTGTATATATCTCCCCCAGCTTCTAAAATTGCTTTTGAAAGAGCATTTGAGTATTGCGCAAGCCCATTCTTAATATAGCCTATCCCATCAATCTGTGAAACTGCGGGAATCATACAATACGTGTTAGAGATTTTGTAAGGAGAGCTACCTATAAACAAAACCTGCATAAGAATTATATTTGCAAGGCATTCGTCCTCAATATAATTATTAACATAATTTGCTGCTGTCTTTAGCACTCCTAGACGAAGCAGACTGTACAAAGACTTAAAATTATCCATGGCTCCAACATATGATTCAGATAGAAGATTTTGTCTTGCAATCTTATACTTAGAATAAGACTTTGTGATAAGCCTAATATAATTGTCATCCTGTCTGGGAAATATGCTTTGGATATTATTTAATAGATTCTTTACATTGTAACTTAAATCAGTATGCCTATTCTTGTCAATAAAGGCACGATAGGCCTCATTACTGTATACTATTTCATAGTACTCCCTTGGATTAAGACCACAATCTAAAAACACCTTATCATATTCTATTGGTGAGATGCCTATTGATGCACAATAATCAAATGTATATTGACCGCAAGGGCTTTTCTTGTGATGCACAACTCCCCCAACATGGTCACTTTTCTCGTATATTGAGACATTATAGCCTGATTTTAATAACCTTAAGGCTGTAGCTAATCCACCTAAGCCGGCACCTATTATTATTACCTTTTTCATTACAAAGCCTCCTTTATTTGTGCATCTAGGAGCTTCAATGACACTAACCGCCCAAAGTGATATCCTGTGTATTATACCACTTGATGGCATCGTGAAAATCGCTAGGTTCGAAATCAGGCCAGTACTTATCCACTACATAAAAGTCGGCGTAGACAGACTGCACAGGAAGAAACCCTGATAACCTCCTTCGTCCCCCCCACCTAATTATCATATCAATTCTCGAAACATCTCTAGACATGAGTCCAGCTTGAATAGTAGACCTATTTGTTGTATTCGTGTTGATCTCGGACATATCCCATTCCCAACCATAGTTAACCAGAAAATTTACTCTCATTCCACCCCTACCGATATTTGTACGTTTCTCTGTGTATTTAAGTAGTTCTTTTGGAAAGTGCCTGGATTTTGTATTCCCCAATACAAGTAAGGATACATTCTCTGCTGCAATAGCCTCTACTGCATCTATACACGCCTGTACAAATGCTTCCACCTGGTCTGCGGGCCTTTTTAGGTTGTCTGTAGTAAATCCATAGTAAGTTATCTCATTTACTCCGTAGTCCATTGCCAGCTTTAAAACCTGGTATCCTGGGTCTATTCCTTTTGAATACCCGTCC
>JAEZFR010000418.1 GCA_023417285.1 Bacillota bacterium | reverse complement strand
TATTCCCCACGGCTCCCAATTTGGAGCATTGCAAAAATATCCTCTTTCGTCCTTTTGAGTTGGGTGCATAAAGGACACCTTATGAGCCCACAGAGCAATCTGTTGGCCTGGTTTATTAATCTTTACCCCATATCTCTGGTCTCCATAAAGAACATGCCCCATATTTGCCAACTGTACTCGTATCTGGTGCGGCCTTCCTGTATGAAGCTGAATCTCAAGCAAGCTGAACCCCTCTTGTGAGTCAAGCACCTTATAGTCCAGTATTGCTTCCTTTGCATCAGGTGTTGTTTTTGACACTACAGAAACCATATTTGTCTTGCTATCTTTTAGCAGCCAATCTACCAGCGTGCCTTCTGACTTGGTGGGTTTTCCACGCACTACAGCCAGGTAAGTTTTTTTGAAGGTTCTTGTTCTAATCTGGTCCGAAAGTCTTGAAGCTGCCTTTGATGTTCTGGCAAAAACCATCACCCCTCCAACCGGCCTGTCCAACCTATGCACCAATCCCAAATATACCTCGCCGGGCTTATTATAACGTTCCTTAATATCCTGTTTAAGCAAAGTAAGCATATCAATATCCCTTGTGTTATCTGCCTGAACAGGAATATTCACTGGTTTTTCAACTACAATTATATGATTATCTTCGAAAATAATTGGCACTTTTATTTGTTCCATATTATACACCCACTACTTTTCCCAACGTCCATAGATACCGCATGGTAAAACCATCCCAGACATTGATACGGGTATTCCAACCTCTCCACAGCTACATTTCCCTTTGTGCAACTTATTAATAGTCTGCAAAAGTATATTATTGAGCACAGTAGGAGAAAAACCTGTAGTGTAAGAATTTATAAGAAAGAACAGAGGATTATCTGATAACACTCCCATACACTGTTCTATAAAGCCATAGAGAGAGTCTTCAATCTTCCATACCTCTCCATTCGGACCTCTTCCATATGAAGGAGGGTCCATTATAATGGCATCATACTTCTTTCCTCGTCTAATCTCTCTCTGAACAAATTTCATGCAATCATCAGTTATAAATCTAATGGGTCTATCAGCTAAACCAGAAGATGCAATATTTTCCTTAGCCCAGTTGACCATACCCTTAGCAGCATCAACATGGCAGACCTCCGCTCCTGCAGCCGCACACGCAACTGTTGCACCACCGGTATAAGCAAAAAGATTTAGAACTCTAATAGGTCTATTGGCTGCTCTAATTTTATCCATCATCCAGCTCCAGTTAACAGCCTGTTCTGGAAACAGTCCTGTATGCTTAAAACCTGTAGGCTCTATATTAAAAGTTAACTCTCTGAACTGAATAGTCCACCTTTTGGGGAGCTTCTTCTTGAATTCCCACTGTCCTCCACCGCTTTGGCTTCTGTGATAATGTGCATCAGCCCTCTGCCAAATTCTCTGATCTGAAACAGGCCAAATTATTTGAGGATCGGGTCTTCTGAGTATAATATTTCCCCATCTCTCAAGTTTGTCTCCATCCCCTGTCTCAATAAGTTCATAATCTTTCCATTCATCTGCCAAAAGCATTTTGTTTCCTCCAAATATCCTAATATGTAGGGATTTAGCTAACAACAAGTATATTTCAATCACAAAATTAATCCCTAAATTACAATTCATTTTTTAAAGAGCCGTATTTTTTAGTTTCTTAAGTCAGCAACAAGCTTTTCTATGTCAGTAGGCTTATTCGCTATATAATCGGGCCCCACTTCCTTTAGCAACTCAAGTGAATCAAACCCCCATGTAACAGCTATTACCTTTATTCCAACGCGTTTGCAAGCTTCTACATCACGCTGTTCATCTCCAACATAGATTACTTCTTGTTTATTTATATTCTTTTTGCTTAGAATCCATTTTATAGTTTTATGCTTGCCAAATAAATTATTGCAGGAATGAATGTCCTCAAAAACCTCCAAATCATTAGCCTTTAAAAAAGCTTTTATATTGGGAACAGAATTTGAAGAAATAATTGTCAGTACATAGCCCTCTTTCTTTAGCCCAAGCAAAAGCTCCCTGATACCTTCAAAAGGCAGCAGGCAGGAAGCGTGTGAGTGAAACTTTGAAAGTATCTCCAAACTAATTTTAGGCAACCTATATAATGGTACCCCTAGCTGCTTAATTCTATCTTTCATTGGTAGCTTTAGCAGTTCCCTAACTTTAGTATCTTCTAGTGGAGTATACCCATACCTAACCGCAAGTTCATTTCCTATTTTAACAAAAGTAGCCAAAGAATCAACAAGTGTTCCGTCTAAATCAAAAAAAATGTGCCTAATCATTAATTCCTAGTCTCCAATAATAATGTATTAATATCCGGACAAGTTATATAGAACATCACCTAGTATACTAGAAATTCAACCGTTTGAAAACTGGCTATTATATAAATCAGCATAAAATCCTCCTCTTTGAAGCAGTTCTTCATGTGACCCCTTTTCAACAACATTACCTTTGTTCATTACAAGTATAATGTCGGCATCTTTTATAGTGGACAATCTGTGCGCTATTACAAAGCTGGTTCTTCCTTTCATCAATGCCTTCATACCCCTTTGAATAAGCAGCTCTGTACGTGTATCCACCGAGCTTGTAGCTTCATCTAATATCAAGAATGTAGGGTCCTTGAGAATTGCCCTTGCAATGGTAATAAGCTGCTTTTGACCTTGAGATATATTGGATGCGTCCTGATTAATTACGGTATTGTAGCCATCTGGAAGTGCATGTATAAAAAAATCGGCATGTGCAGCCTTTGCTGCTTGTTCAATTTCCTCGTCTGTAGCTCCCTCTTTCCCAAATGCAATATTCTCTCTTATAGTACCATTAAACAGCCAAATGTCCTGAAGAACTATACCAAACAAGCTTCTGAGCTCGTCCCTCCTGAAACTCATAATATTAACCTTATCAATATAAATACCGCCCTTATTTATGTCGTAAAACCTCAATAAAAGGTTTATAAGAGTTGTTTTTCCTGCACCTGTTGGGCCCACAATAGCAACTACCTGATGAGGGCTTACCTCTAAATTCAGATTATTGATGATATTATGTCCTTCTCTATATGCAAATGCAACATTTTTAAATTCAATCTCTCCTTCGATATCACTAAGCTTGACTGTATTAGTATCGTCAGAAGCTTCCTCCTCTTCATCAAGCAATTCAAAGACCCTTTCTGCAGCAGCTATAGTAGATTGTATAATACTAACTATATTTGCCAACTGGGAAATAGGCTGAGTGAATAGTCTCGAATACTGAATAAAGGCCTGAATGTCCCCTATACGCAGATTGCCATTGGTAACCATAATACTTCCTGCAACGCATATTCCTACATAGCCTAGGTTACCAACAAACGATATTAGCGGCATGATTATGCTAGAGATAAATTGTGCCTTCCAGGCATTAAAGTAGAGCTTCTTATTCAGTCCTTTAAAAGATGTCAGGTTTTCATCTTCTCTTCCAAAAGCCTTTACCACAGCATGCCCATTGTACATCTCTTCGACAAAGCCATTTACAGAGCCCAATGATTTTTGCTGTCCCGAAAAGTACTTTTGAGAAGACTTTGCAGTAGGTACTGATACCAGCAAGCTTAATGGAAGTATTAGAAGTGTAATAAGTGTTAATATAGGGTTGATAGTGAGCATTATAATAAAAATACTTGTAATAGTTACAATTGACGTTATAAGCTGGGTAACACTTTGTTGCAGAGTTGAACTTATATTATCAATATCATTTGTAACCCTGCTCAAAATATCTCCGATGGCGTTGTTATCAAAGTAACGGAGTGTAAGCTTATTGAGCTTCTCATTTACCTGTGTTCTCATTCTAAAAACAAAACTTTGTGTAACTCCTACCATTATATATTGCTGTATATACGAAAATGTAGATGATAGAACATATAGGAAGAGTAATAG
>JAEZFR010000386.1 GCA_023417285.1 Bacillota bacterium | reverse complement strand
CCCTATAATACTCTTGAGAGAAAAGTGGTACTATTTTAACTGTTGCTGTAATTTGCATTCCATAAACACTACCCATACTTGTATAATTATTATAGATGCCTATAGAAGCATGCCCATTTTGCAGAATACCAGCAAATTTTTGACCACCTTCAGTTACAATATAAAACTTTCCATCTAAATATTGATATTCAACAGGTGAGCAGCGGGGCACACTATCATGCGCAGTAGCAAGTGCCATGGTATTATGCTCAATTATAAACTTTTCAATCTCTGTCCACAGCTTGCCCTTCTCCATTGCGATAGTACAGGTCTTAAAAATACCTCTTATTTCATCTGCTCTAATAATAATCTGCTTAATATCGAATTCTCCCTTGTCCTCCACCTCACTACCCGTAGCCTTTTTAAACATTTCAAGTAATTGCATATCTTCCTTTGAAATCTTTGAAATACGCAGTTCTCCCATTAAAAAGCATGTGTAGTCAGCGGTTCTTCCTAACAATGTTATTATGTCATCTATATATTTATCAAAATGTATGGTGGAAATCCCTACTCCTGCAAGCCCTATCTTTAGCCTTCCCAAGCTACTTCGCTCAATAGATTTTATATATTGCTTTGTTTTTACTGCAGTTTGTGGCCCATATAATGAAAACACCAATAACATATTTTCATATTTTGCAATTTCGCTAGGTGCCTTCTCTACATCACAAACATGGGTATTCCCCAGCAAATATCCAAAGGTCTCAGCAGTCTTTTGGGCTGTTCCATACTTTCCTTCGTAAACAATTAAAGTATTAAGCATAACACACCTCCTGCAAAAAATAGTTACTGGTAACAATACCCAGCAACTACTATTCTATCATATAATACTGCTATATAAAATAATGCTCGTCAATAATGCTCCCTCTACTAATAATGTTCCTTAATGGAACTGAATATATGGTGTACTGATATGACGTACACATACAAAGTGTTACAAGAAACCTAATACTACTCTCTAATATATTTTGTACTCTCCTGCAAGCATCAACAAACAGAAGAAATAGAGACAATTGTCATAATATCTTCTTTCACCTTTTCTCAAGGGACGATCCCAAAAATCCTTCGCCCACTGAAGCCTATACTTACCCTTTGCAGCCAATGAAGCTGCTGCATTTGTAGCTATTATTGCATCAGGGTGCATTGCATGTTCATCGTATTGAACGCCTTTTAAAGAATATGCTTTGTAGTCACCCAAGCTTGTATTTTCACTAAAAAAAGCCTGAAGTTTGTCTGCTATGTCACATAATTGGTCATCCACTCCAAACCATGATGCATCAAGCCCTATATTCATGGCTACTCGGTATGCATCTGAGTAAAACTCAAAGTTCTTATCGAAAAGAAACTTTGGAGTGCCATCAAACTCAGCATATTCAGACGCCAAGCCAGTATCCTTGTCACAAGCTATGTGCAAATACTCACGGCTCGCCTTAGCCGCTCTTTTCCAAAATAGTCTATCCTGCTCATCACTTCTTAAAGCAAATAGCTCGTAAAAATGTGGCAAATGATAGGACGGATCAGAAAATGGTGTTTCAGGAACAAATTTTATGTAATAGTTTGTTCTATCCCACATAGGTGAGCCACCCTTTACTATTTCATCCTGATGTACACAGTGTCTCAAAATGTCTCTCGCCTGCTCGCTGTAATTAAATGGCTCAGCACCATCTCCCCACCTTTCGCTTGCAAAGAACAATGCCAAAGCATAATATTCCTCCCCATCAGGCGCGGGACCCTGAGAATTTTTTTTGCCAGTAGTTGAAACTGACCATGCAAAATATCCATGGTATTTACCTTTGCTTTGGTACATATATGTTTTAGAAAACAACCAAAGTCTATCAAAAATATCCTTTCTGTCCATTTGAACAGCCATCATCATTCCATAGCTCATTCCCTCAGTACGGGCATCGTTATTTCCCGTATCCAGCATATACCCCATGTTTTCACCCATTTCAAAGTAAATGCGTTCTTCGGGATCAAAGAACATAGTATTGAATGTTTCACTTATTTTGTTTCTAATCTGCTGCTGGGAAATTCCTAATTCCGCAAATACATTCTTATATTTACCTGTAAAAAATGCTCCGTTTGGCATAGTATATTCTCCTAACTAATTTAATAATAAATCTTTTGGTTAATAATAAGGTTAACAATACTAATCACATTAGATAATCAATGCCATCTTTATATTAATACATCACATCTTTACATTACTTAATAATATCTTTAAATTAATGAATGACATCTTTACATTAACTAATAACATTTTTACAATAATTAATAATATCTTTACATATATAATTAATATATCAAATTTTACCGATTAATGTAAATAAAAATCAGGTATCGCAAAGGCAACCCTGACTAAATGGAATATCATAATTTAAGCTTAAATTGTGGAACTGTTGTCAATTGAAGGTGAAACTCATTTAAGCCAAGATTTTCTGATGTCTGACCATTTCTTGTCTCTAGCTTGTGTAATTTTATGAATGTCAACATCCTTAAGATGCTTAAAACGCCCTTGAGCTTTTAGATAATCCTGAATGGGTTTAAATTCCTTGGGATTTTTGTTTAATGTAAAGACTCCATTTTCATATTCCGCAAGGTACCAAAGGCCACAATCTACTACCTGCTTTCCAAGTTCAATAGCACTATCGGATTTTGCTCCCCAACCTGTAGGACAGGGTGCAAAAACGTGAATATACGAGGTTCCTTCAACGCTTGCTGCCTTCTCAAGCTTGTTAATAAAATCCTGAATGTACCCCACACTTGCAGTGGCCGCGTAATCAATCCCGTGAGCAG
>JAEZFR010000373.1 GCA_023417285.1 Bacillota bacterium | reverse complement strand
GGGTTTGATTTTGCAACTAATTATCCTCTTTTGTTGTAGCCACCGGAAAAGTTCTTGTTTGGAGCTTTTCTAGCTTTTCTACAATCTGGACATCTTGCTGGCTCATTTGTGAATCCTTTTTCTGCGTAGAACTGCTGTTCACCTACAGTAAATGTAAAAGTTGCGCCGCAATCTTTACAAGTAAGAGTCTTGTCTTGCATGGGGATTACCTCCTGAAAATAAAATAGTATTGCTGAGCATATAAGACTTAAACATTGCAGAACGAAAAAGGATGTACAAATTAAGAATAAGACATTATAAGCCTAAGCATTTTTAGTATACTATTTTTTGGTAGAAAAAGCAAGGTATTTTCTAATATTATGTATATTTTTTAATACAATTCAATATACTTATAATTTAGTAAAATATACAAAAGAAACAACCATAAACAAATTAATTATAAAATACTTTAAATTTCTATTGACAAATACTCCATTGTGTCTTAAAATATCAAATGTGTCTCGCGGGACACGGCATATATGGTGGGTATAGCTCAGTTGGTTAGAGCGCCAGATTGTGGCTCTGGAGGCCGTGGATTCGAATTCCACTATTCACCCCAAAAAATAATTCAAGCAATTATGTTTGAATTATTTTTTTTTGTATTTATGAAACTTTTTTATATAAAATATTGTCTAAGTATTAGGAAATAAACATATATGGCATTGAATAGTTCAGTTAATAAGCAAGGAGTAAGTAGTTTAAAAAAGATAAGCAGAATTTAAAAAATTGGAGGAGATCATATGAAAAGGCATTTATCAGTTACCTTATTGATTTGCATGTTGGCAATGCTTATTTCAGGCTGTGGGAGCTCAGTAAGCGATACTGCCGTATCCAAGGCATATGAAGCGGAGTACGGAGGAGTTGGTGCTAGACAGGCACAAAATTCAACCACTGCTATTTCTAAAGCTGAAATAGTAGAGGAATTGGCAGACGTTAAAGCCACTGCAAACGTTGCCGATTCTGCTGTTGCAGGGTCAGCATATAATATTGCACAAAAGGTTATTTTTACGGGTACTATTAGTTTGGAGACGCTAGACTTTGAAAAAAGCAGGAAAGAAATATTTGATTACATAGATTCCATTGGAGGTTTTGTGCAAAATTCCTCAATCCATGGAGGCGGAATAAACTATAAAGGTTTAAAGAGTGGAGAGTTTGTTTTTAGAATACCTAAACAAAAGTATAATGGTGTATTTACCGATATGGGGAAGTTTGGAACAGTTGTCTCACAGCAGTCTTCAGGTGAGGATATTACTGAAAGGTATTTTGACAATGAGGCAAGAGTTAAATCGTTAACAATTCAGGAAGAACGTCTTTTGGATTTGCTAAAAAAAGCAACAAAAATGGAGGACATAATTTCTCTGGAAAAAGAACTGCAAAGAGTACGCTACGATATTGAGAACTTGACCGGAACACTTAAAAAGTGGGACGGACTGGTGGAGTATTCTACAATAACATTGGATTTAAGAGAGGTGGAGCAGATAAAAAATCCTGAGCCACAAAAGAAGAATGGCCTTTTGAGCAGAATGTCCTACGGCTTTGAAAACAGTGCTAATGGCATGTTAGAACTTGCACAGGGGTTATTAGTATTTTTGGTTGCTTCAATACCTGTTGTTGTGCCTATAGCAGCTTTTGGACTGATAATATTCTTGCTGCTAAAGAGGAGCATAAGAAGGGGTAATTTAAAGAGACAAACAAATGCTCAAAATAATTATAATAGTATAAATAACAATATTCCAAATAACATTATACCAAATAACAATGCAGCAAACAGCAATGTTCCAAATAACAATGTAGCAAATAGCAATGTTCCAAATAACAATGTAGCAAATAGCAATGTGCCAAATAATAATGATCCTGAACAAAAATAATGCAACAAACTAAATAGCACAATAAATATATAACAATCGCGCCAGATAAAACAAAATAGGTGAGATGCAAATAAAAAACCTTCAAACTAAGCAGTTTGAAGGTTTTTTGGTGACCCATCGCAGATTCGAACTGCGGACACCTTGATTAAAAGTCAAGTGCTCTGCCAACTGAGCTAATGGGTCGCTTGGCTGGGATGGCTGGACTCGAACCAACGAAATGCCAGAGTCAAAGTCTGGTGCCTTACCGGCTTGGCTACATCCCAATTTCTAAGCGCAAAGACTATTATAATGAGGTTTAGTCTTTTTGTCAAGCTTTATTGACAAATTTCTAAACCGAATTTCTACTCGTTGTTTAGATAGTATAGTATTAATCTTTTTCTGATACATTATGCCGATTTTGACTATTATTAATAGCATTCAAAGGTAAGTATAATTGGAAAAAACAGTTTAAACGTATTAAGATATTAGTGCTCCAACAATCATAAAATTTTTTGGGAAATAATTTGTTTACAATTATTTCCCAAAAAGCTTTTACAAGGTTAAGGATTACTTTTTTATCTTAAAGTCTTGAGTTGCTATGTCAATTAACTTCAATTCCTTGTTTCTTTCTTCAGCCATTCTAATTGACCACTCGTTTTCAAACAAGACTGCATTACGATTCATTTTATCTTCAACAATTACTGCAGTACTTGGAAGATTGAGCTTTCTTGGATCAAGCTCGGCGTTTTCTATCCAACGGGCATGTCTATATGGCAATTGCTGTATTCTGAGCTGGACTCCGTATTCGTTTTTGAGCCTATACTCCAGTACTTCAAACTGCAAAGCACCAACAACACCAATAATCAAGGCTTCTATACCTATATCAATTTGCTTAAATACCTGTATTGCACCTTCTTCTGATAGCTGCTCAATACCCTTAATGAATTGCTTTCTCTTCATAGTATCTGCAGGTGTAACTCTGGCAAAGTATTCAGCAGGGAATATGGGTATACCTTCAAACTTTACGGGTGCATTGCCTTCGTATAATGTATCTCCTAGGTTGAATATGCCTGGATCAAAAAGACCAATAATATCACCTGGATAAGCCTCTTCAACAATTGTTCTTTCCTGTGCCATAAATTGCTGTGGCTGAGAAAGTCTGATTTCCTTGCCTGCATTAACGTGCTTAACGGACATACCTTTTGTAAACTTACCAGAGCAGATTCTCAGGAATGCAAGTCTGTCACGATGGGTTGGATTCATGTTTGCCTGTATCTTAAATATAAATCCAGAGAATTTTTCATCCTCAGGGTCAACTTCACCTTCTGTTGAATCTTTGATACCAGGTGATGGAGCGAGATTTAGGAAGGCTTCCAAAAATGGCTGAACACCGAAATTGGTCATGGCGCTTCCAAAGAACATTGGAGTTAATTCTCCAGTCATAATTTTCTTTTTGTCAAATTCGTCTCCTGCCATATCTAGTAACTCAATATCTTCAACCAGCTTATCGTGATAATGACTTCCCAAAAGGTCACAAAATATTGGGT
>JAEZFR010000353.1 GCA_023417285.1 Bacillota bacterium | reverse complement strand
CAAATGAATCATCAAACGATTGACATCTTGCCATTTCACGTACACTAAAAGTTCTATTTTCCCATGGATTTATATAATCATCTGGAATACTTACAACTGTTGCAGCAGGAAGTTTTTCATTCCAACGTTGACGTATGTTCTTCTTTGTAAGCAAGGCATCTAATTGTTCGTCAGTAACGTTTCCGGATTTGAATAGCGTTATTATATCGTAAGTAGATAAATGCAATTTTTCACTACAAAGTTTAAGAAGTTCTTTCTTTTTTGTAAGGTCTATTCCTTCTTGTTTTATACGTTTCCGAAGGTTTGATCCAGACTCACCTTGATTGAATAAACTAAATCGTTCGGTGACAACAGACGTAACTTTAGATAAATCAGTACAAGAAAGGGTATTTGTGAGTGGAACAGGATTTCCGTCAATATTTGGAGTTCTTCCAATTTTACTCGTAATCTGATAATTGAGACTACCAGTATTCACTTTATTACGTATTTTTTCATCTGTAATAAGATCTCCAATGGCTTCTTGTAAAGAAATATACTCTGACTCATTTAAGATTGGGGTAGGGTATGATGGTTCACGTTCTCCATCCCTATACCCGATGAATATTGCGCGATTTCTACGCTGGGGGACACCGTAGGCTGCAGCATTTAGTATTTGTGGCTCTAGTGTATGATAACCAATTATGTCCAATTCACTTCTTAAAATTTCGGGAGTTACACTACCATCTGGATATATTTTACCTGTTATTCCTTTATAACCGATAAATTGCATATCCATAAAGCCTTCAACATTTTCTAGAACGATATATCGGGGTTTCACTTCGCTTATAACTCTTACATACTCTCCAAAGAGCATATTTCGAGGATCACTTTTGTCACGTCGTCCGGCTCGACTGAAACCTTGACAACTTGGACCGCCTATCATTAGGTCGATAGTAGGAATATCCTTCCCTTTAAAAATTTCAAGATTTGAAATTCTGTCTTTTATTAAATCTCCTGTTAAATCTTTTATATCAGAACGCTCAAACCAAGTGTTTTTTCCTTGAATAAGCCCTAATTGATTATGTCGGTTTCGGTAGGTTACTTCAACCATATCGCTGATATCAGAACTAAATAATATGTGAAAACCAGCTTGTATTAAACCTTCGGAACATCCTCCTGCTCCGCAGAATAAATCTATTGCGTATGCCAATTAATCCACCTCCGTATAAAATTTTATCATTGTTTTGTATAAAAGTCCAGGCCATACTAATAAAATAAGTATAAACTCAATGTGAAGAAAAGTCCAGGCCTTTTTATTGTCCAAGTCTAATGTTTGTTTAATTATTTCCCTTTCTAAAATGAATATAAATATCGCAAGTTGGACAGCCAAAGAAGTGTTATATAAAGTTATACAGTTCTTATCTCTCTTTATTTGGTTACATTTTACACAACAAAGAAATCGAATATGAGAATATGTAACAGTAGACAAGTCTATTGCGAGCAATGTATCATGTATGAAAGTCGATTACGCCTATAGAACCGATGAAGAGGCATATTTTATAGAGGCGAAATTCACTTGTTCTTTGTATGCACAAGTGATAGTCTTGTATACTAAGCAAGGGCAGGAAGCCCTTATTAAGAACATCCCGCCCAATATTTACCACATTGCCCGTATGACAGACTTTATTCACGTAATTAACAATCTGTATGGTTGTCCAAAGGTTTTGTCGGTACCGGGCTCATATTCAAAAGTATAATTTTGTTTTCCAAATGTACTAGACTAAATAATTGTTTAATATTTTATAAATCATCTATACATTTTTACACTATAGCATAGATTTAATATTTACATATCATAAGCGATTATTTACCTTAAAAACATCTGTTATTGGCACATGTTTATATAATATACCATTAGTTGTTTCGATATCAAAGCTTGGACACACCGTATACCAAATTCCACCTCCATAGATATCAATAGTTTTTATTTCACCGATACATTTTAGTCCTGAATTATCAGTAAATTCTATTATATCTCCATGACTAAATTCGTATACGTTGTATTGTTTCTTTACAAATTCTTTTCTAACCCTTTCTATTTTGCTACGAATTTCCTGCAATAGTATACATCCTTTCTATAAGATAGTTTATACAACAGATTCATACTGATGGCTAATCCATATTCTGGTTCATAATTAATATTTGGCAAACCAGAAGTATTTCATATGACTAACTTAAAATTCTACACTGTCATAGGCTCCTGTGCTATTGTATATATGGTTAACCCTGTCACACTATATAATGATATTTTATTAATCAAATTATATTATACTAGATGTAACATACACTGACCTAAATATAGGCTTCTGAACACGATGATTTATTACTACACGTAGCTGTTTAATCAGAGAATATATTTTTGACACCTCATATATTTAATGCTGTAATAATATTATACATTATTTGAATTTGAAAAACATCAGTTTTTCAAGGAACTTTTAATCTCCCATGTGGCATGATGCAAATTTAATTGGTATAAGTGTACCCTAGTGAATTTTCACTAGGGTTTTTTAATGCCATAATTAAAATGACGCTTCAATACATAAGTACGTTATTTGACGTTATTTTATTTTTTGTTCCACATACCTCATTGAGAATGCGACCAGATCGAATTATAGTAGGAGAGGTCCGTGATGCAGCAGCCATTGATATGCTGACTGCTCTTAACACAGGACATGATGGTTCTCTAAGTACAGGTCACGCCAATTCACCGCCAGATATGTTAAGTAGGCTTGAGACAATGGTATTATTAGGGACTGAGATTCCGTTACTAGCAGTAAGAAAACAGATAGCCTCAGCCTTAGACATCATTATTCATCTTGGAAGACTTCGGGACAAGTCCAGACGCGTCCTAGAAATCGTTGAGGTTTTAGAGGTTTCCAATCAGGATATTGAGATTCAGCCACTCTATGTATTTAGGGAAGAGGGGGTTGACGAGGACGGAAGAATATTAGGGGGGTTGGTTGCCACAAGTAATACACTAAAGAACAGGAGTAAATTAGAAAGGGCAGGGATAATGATTGAAGACAGTTGATTATACAAAGGTTGAGAAGCAAGAAATTATTAAGGTTGTCATCCTGGGGGTGGTGGTGCTTGGAACCCTTGGTTATCTCTTTTACGAAAGTATCGTGGCAATGTTTCTTATGCAGGTTTTACTGATTCCCTATTTACATAGTTGTAAAAAAGAGATTTATAAGAAACGGCTTTGGAGTGTCAATCAGGAATTTAAAGAGTTTCTATTAAGCTTAAGCGCAGCTTTAAATGCAGGTTATTCAGTAGATAATGCCCTTTTAGAAAGTAAAGAGGGTTTGAAGCATCTGCTAGGGTCTGAAGCAGATATGATGATTGAGTTAGATTATATGATTACACAATTACAACTTAATATGACAGTAGAGGAGATATTTATTAAACTAGAGGAACGTCTACCCATTGAAGATGTATATAACTTCGTAGATGTCTTTGCTACTGCTAAGAGGACTGGGGGGGATATTATTCACATTATTCAATCTACAAGTACTTGTATTCGGGATAAGGTGGAAGTGAAACGAGAAATTCAGACTATGATAACAGCTAAGAAGTTTGAAGGAAATATTATGTGTCTTGCACCTATGGGAATTGTTCTGTATTTGCAACTAGGTTCACCGGGGTACCTGAGTCCTCTTTATCACAATGTGATAGGTATCTTTATTATGACGGCACTCCTTGGTGTATATGGTGTGGCTTTTTATCTTACTACTCGGATTATGACCATTGA
The DNA here is from genome assembly GCA_023417285.1 of Bacillota bacterium. Classification (GTDB taxonomy): domain Bacteria; phylum Bacillota; class Clostridia; order Acetivibrionales; family DSM-1351; genus Ruminiclostridium. The sequence continues at coordinate 195 of JAEZFR010000353.1, read as the reverse complement.
AGTCTGAGGTATGCCTATGATAATAACAATTTGTATTTATATTATCACTTTCATCTTATGTATTATTTTTCGATCTTATCAAAGAAAATTTCTTAATACCATTTCAAAAAAGCAATATCATCTCTTTTTTCTATTTCCAGTTAGTCTTATGATGGCTGATACTATCCAAGCTTTGCGCCCTAATCATAAAAAACA
>JAEZFR010000300.1 GCA_023417285.1 Bacillota bacterium | reverse complement strand
ATCAACAAATATTGAAAATGGTTCAACCTTTAGATCAGTAGATGGAGATAGCATAGTTACTGCTACACTGAAAATTGAGAAAGGGATCATACCCCATGTCGATGATAGTAACGGCAACGGTGACGGCGCTGGCGGTGGAAAAGGTGACACAACCGGAGATGGGAACGACAATGGAATGGGAACCAGTGATGGAACGGGTAGTGGTACTGGAACTGGTGATGGTAGTGGAACCGGAACAGGTGATGGAATAGGCAGCGGGACTGGAACAGGTGATGGAACTGGCAGCGGAACCGGGCAAGGGGAAGATAATATTGAGGGAGGAGGAAACAATGGTGGAAGTGACCATACTAATACAGATACTGTTCTAACCCCTTCAGAAGGAGAAGATATTAATGCAGATAAAGGTTCATCACATGATGTTGCTTTAAATGACAATAGTGATACTAGTAATAAAATTGGAACGGAATCCAACCAAAAAGAAAAAATTAGTGATGAAGAAATTAATAAAGAGACAGTAAATGATAATAAGCAGGATTCTATTAGTTTAAGTGATAAACCATCTGATCCAGATAAATCTCCAAATAATGATGTTAAGACAAATGATGATGTTGAGCCAAATGACAAAACAACTGTTTTTGAGGTAGTAAGAGATGTCGCAGAACAAAATCCATGGCTTTTAGCATTTGTTGGTTGCATATTTGGTGCCGTTTTAATTGTTGGAGCTACATGGCAGTACAGAAAGCTCAAGAAGTAGGTCTTAGTGCACAGAAAAAACATTGCTTTAGAAAAACAATTGGGAAAGAATAAATACAATATATTAGATAAGTAAGAGAGGGTGGATATGATATGTATAAAAAATTAAAATCAGTTATGTCATTATTACTCGTAATAGTGCTTCTAATTTCATGTTTATCAAATGTATCAGCAGCTGAGAATAAGTATAATTTAGATGATGCAATAAAAGATACAGCAAAATATGTATATAATACTGTAAAGGTTCCACAGGTAGGCTCTATAGGCGGTGAGTGGGCGATATTGGGCTTGGCTCGCAGCGGGTATAAGGTTCCTGATAAATATTACCAGGATTATTTATCGACTGTTGAAAAATATGTGGCTGAAAAAAAAGGTGACTTGCATTCGGTTAAGTATACAGAGTATTCAAGATTGATTGTTGCTCTGACATCAATTGGTTCTGATCCGACAAGTATAGCGGGATATAATCTGCTTACTCCTCTTGGGGATTATGACAAAACCATACGTCAGGGGCTAAATGGTCCAATTTGGGCTTTGATGGCTCTTGATTCCGGAGACTATTCAATGCCAGTAAATACACAGGCAAAAACCCAAGCATCACGTGAAATGTATATTAAACGTATTTTGGAATGTCAACTTAATGATGGTGGATTTTCATTGTTTGGAGGAACTTCAAAGCAAAGTAAGACTAGTGCTTCTGATCCCGATATCACTGGAATGGCATTACAGGCATTAGCGAAATATCAAGATAAACCGGAAGTCAAAAAGGTTATAGATGAAGCTGTTGAATGCTTATCAAAAATTCAAGGAGAACAGGGTGGATACTATAGCTGGGGCGCCTTTAACTCTGAATCTTGCGTACAGGTAATCTGTGCATTGACAGAATTAGGTATTCCCCTTGATGATCCGCGGTTTGTTAAAAATGGAAATACTGTACTGGATGCATTAATGACCTTCTATTTGCCTGGAAACGGATTTTTACATGTGTCCCAAGGTAGTGGCTCCAATCTGATGGCAACAGAACAAGGCTTTTACGGTATGATAGCAGCTCAACGTTCTCGCGATGGAAAGCCAACATTATATCGTATGACAGATCCACTAATTATACCCAAAGCTGATCCTAATGCACCAAAACCTGGAGAAGGCTTAAAAGGAAAGCATGCCGATATAAAAACAGTACATATCACCGATGCTTGGAAAACCTTTGACGATATTTCTGGTGCAAATGCTCACGATAACATGACGGCCATTGAAGGTCTAGCTGCTAGACAGATCTTAAGCGGAAAAAGCAGTAATACCTTTGATCCAAATGGCAATATGACACGTGCAGAGTTCTGTGCTGTTATAGTCAAAGCATTAGGATTAGAAGCACATGTTAACAGTAAGTTTAAAGATGTTCCTGCCAATAGCTGGTATGCCTCATATGTAGGTTCTGCAAATAAATACGGTATTGTTAACGGTACTTCAGATACAACTTTTTATCCAATGGGTACTATAACTCGTCAGGAGGCAGCAGTAATGGTTGCTAACGCAGCCAAGTTATGTGGTTTGGATACCAACCTGCAATCGGGAGAAATGAGAGATATGCTCGCGCAGTTTGATGATTATGTAGAGACATCAACATGGGCAAGGGATTCTCTAGCAATATGTTATAAAAGCGACATCTTAAATCAAAATGATATTAGTATTAGTCCTAGAACTCCTATTAAAAGATGTGAAGCTGCACAAATGATTTATAATCTTTTAGCGATATCCAATTTATTATAATAATAAATTTAACTTTATAAATATATACCAAGAAGTTATGTAATTTATGCAGAAGCATATTCATAATTTCTTGGTTTTTTTATGTCAAAAAAGTAAAAATACGAAACTAAAAATGGTAAAATATATTTATTAGTAATTAAATGAAGAATAAAACTAAACAATAGTACATTCAAAAAATGCATGATAAAATTAACTAATTAAATAAACACATTGATAGATAAATTTATAAGTTATAAAAATAAATAGATTTATGAGTTATGAAAATAAATAAATTTCTGAGGTATAAAATATGAGAATACTTGTTATAGGTGCGGTAGCAGCAGGTACTTCAGCAGCTGCGAAGGCTCGTAGAAACGATGATAGTGCAGAAATAGTAATATATGAAAAAGATAAGGATATATCTTATTCTGGTTGTGGACTTCCGTATTATATTGGTGGTGAAATAGATAATATTGAAGAGCTTACACCAAGAGATCCTGCTTATTTTAAGAAAAAATATAAAATAGATATCTTTACTGGCTGTGAAGTACTAAAAATAGATACTAAATCTAGCGAACTAACAGTGCGGAATCTTATCACAAATGAGCAATTCCAAGATAAATATGATAAGTTGGTTATAGCTACTGGGGCGCTTCCATTTGTTCCACCAATTAAGGGTATCCAAAATAACAATGTTTTCTTTCTCAGAAATGTTCAAGATGCCAGAAATATAAAGAGATTTATTGATGAAAATAAACCTCAGAGTGCAGTGATTGTTGGCTCTGGCTTTATTGGGTTTGAAATGCTAGAAAACCTGATGGCTAAAGGTATTGACGTTTCAATAGTTGAAAAGATGAGCAAATTGACTCCTAATCTTGATGAGGATATGGCTAATTACTTGGAAAACGCTTTGTTAAAGAAAAACATCAAGATATTTAAGAATACAACTATTACTGAAATACATGATAATAAAGTTATATTTGAGGACGGAAAAGAACTTACCAGTGATATGGTGCTAATATCAACAGGAATAAAGCCTAATATAGCACTTGCAAAGGATGCGGGGCTAGAAATTGGCGTTACTGGTGCGATAAAAGTGAATACCAAGATGCAAACCAATATTGACAATATTTATGCCTGCGGTGATTGCATTGAGACATTTTCGCTTATAACAAACAAACCCATATATAGACCATTGGGATCAACGGCAAATAAAACGGGCAGGATAGCGGGAGATGTAGTTTCAGGTGGGACACTAGAGTATAAAGGGAGCTTGGGAACCGGTATATTTAAAATATTTGATTTAACGGTTGCTACAACAGGCTTATCTGAAAAAGAAGCACGCTCTGAAGG
>JAEZFR010000276.1 GCA_023417285.1 Bacillota bacterium | reverse complement strand
AAGCTTTGGACTAGTAAATATTCCTGTAAAAATGTTTGCTGCTACTGAAGATAAGGATATACGGTTTAAATACATTCATAAGGAATGTCATACACCTGTAAAATACAAAAAAATGTGCCCTTCCTGCAACAAAGAGGTTGCACCCGAAGATATCGTAAAAGGCTATGAGTATGAACCGGGTAAATATGTAATAATGACGGATGAAGATTTTGCATCCATTAAGGCATCGGGGGAGAGAAGTGTTGAAATTCTTGACTTTGTCAAGCTGCAAGAGATAGATCCTATATATTTTGACAAAACCTATTATTTAGGACCACAGGATACAGGGAGCAAGGCATATACCTTGCTACGAGATGCATTCAATAAAACAGGGAGAATCGCAGTTGCAAAAATTACTATTCGTGATAGAGAAGCGCTATGCGTTATAAGAGTGTATAAAGGTGTGCTTGTTCTAGAAACTATTTTTTATCCTGATGAGGTTAGGGACTATAAGCAAGTACCTGGTGTTCCGGAACATACCAATACTACAGAAGCAGAACTGAATATGGCAATAGCTCTTATTGACAATCTGACAACTAAGTTTGACCCCTCTAAGTATAAAGATACCTATAGAGAAACACTTGTTGAGCTTATAAATTCAAAGGTTGAAGGAAAAGAGATAGTAGTCAGGAAGGACGTTGAAAAGCACAATGTAATAAGCCTGATGGATGCCCTACAGCAGAGCATTAAGATGTCACAACAAAACAAGAAGAATATGCAGGAGGAAGAAGATAAACCTAGAAAAAGGACCAAGAAAGTCACAGATAACCAAACCCCAGATAACCAAACCCCAGATAACCAAATCCCAGTGGAAGAAGCCAAAGCCGGAACTAAGGGAGCTAAGACCAAAACAACCAAGAAAGTGGCCACCAAAACAAGAACAAAGGAGCCAGTATAAATGGAGCTCTACATGCCTATGGACGCTGCTAAAAGAGATGAGGTAATTGTATCTGAGGACTATATACATGAAGTAAAATGGGACGGTATTAGAGGTATTACCTATATAAATTTTGAGCAAGAACACTCTTTAAGGATATTTACTAAAAAGGGGAATGAAAGAACAAACTTCTACCCCGAGTTTATGTACTTAAAAGAGTGTCTAGGTTCAAAGAAAGTAGTACTTGATGGAGAAATAGTTGTTACTGATGAAAATTTAAAGCCTTCGTTTTATGATGTGTTAGCCCGTGAGCGCATTAGAAACATGGGGTCACTCGAAAGGTATAAAAAAAGATATCCCGTGAAATATATGGTATTTGATATTCTTTATTGTAATGGGGATATAACATCAAGGGCCCTAGACTACCGAAAACAGGTACTAAATGAGCTTATATCACCACATGAGAATGACTTTTTACATTTCTCGGAGCCGTTTAAGGATGGTAAAAAGTTATTTGAAAACATGAAAGAGAGAAATATGGAAGGCATAGTCTCAAAGCTTGTTACCAGCCCGTATGTCGGAGGAAAGAAGCATGGATATTGGTATAAAACAAAGTGTATAAAGAGAATGCTCTGTGTAGTTGGAGGAATACAATGGGATGGAGGTAGACCAAATTCTCTTTTGCTAGGCATAAATGGAGAGTGTGGATTAACCTTTATGTGCAAGGCATCCCTTGGGCTAAAGCAGTCTGATTTACATTTACTAAAAAACTATGCAAGTGAGATATCTCAGGAAAATAGTCCTTTTGAGAAGTATAGTATTGGGGAGCTTAAGTTAAACGGAACAGCCATAACTTGGACTATGCCCCTATTAACCTGTTGGATTAGCTTTTTAGAATTAACAGATTCAGGGCAGCTCAGACACCCCAAGATTTTAGGTTTTACCTCTATGCCTCCTTCTGAGGCCACGGGAGAAATGCTTACTTAAACTGGAGGAGAGGTACAAAAAATGCCTGTAGCATTAGAAAAGAGCGCAAATATTGAGATAGAAAATAAGCTTATACATGTAAATAATGTAGAAAAATTGCTTTGGCCCGAGGCAGGTATAACAAAGATACAATTTATAAAAGAAATGGTGCAGCTAGCACCGTATATTCTTAAATATGGGGGAAATAGACTGGTATCTACTATTAGATATCCCCATGGTATTTCTGGGAAATCTTTTTATCAGAAAAGTATTCCTAAGAATGCTCCTGACTATATTGGCAGTAATATTTTTCATGATAAGGAGTACATTGTCTTGGAGAATGCGGCTTCGTTGGTATGGCTTTGCAGTATGGCCTGTCTAGAATTTCATGTTGCATTTAATACCTGTGACAAACCAGACTATCCTAGCTACCTTGTATTTGATCTTGACCCGTCTGAAGAGAATAATTTTGAGAGTGTAAAAGACGTTGCCTTAAGCATTAGAGAAACTATGGAGTCACTGGCTTTAGAGAGCTTTATTAAAACATCGGGAGCAACCGGTCTGCAGATATTTATTCCCACTAATACTAGATATGATTACGACAATGCAAGGAGTCTGAACTTGTTTTTTGCAGAGTATTTTGTTGAAAAAATGCCTAGGCTTCTTACCATTGAAAGGTTCAAAGCAAAAAGAGGCGGAAAAATCTATTTTGACTATTTACAAATGTGGCAGGGCAAAAGTTTGATAGCGCCATATTCAACAAGAGCGGTAGAGACAGCTAACGTCTCTATGCCACTTGATTGGGATGAACTAGAAGGGGTAAGGCCTTCTGATTTTACTATAAAAAATGCAGTAAAAAGACTGCACTCAAAAGGAGATATGTTCTCAGACATGTTTTTGTGTAAAAATGAGCCCCTAGATGAAATACTCAAAACCATTAAAAAGGGCAGATAAAGCCATGATATATTAGTAATAAATTAACAGGACATGTAAAGTTATTTTGATTCTATATTATTAGTGTGTTTTTACCATTTATAGTAAAACTTTTTATAGTGGCTTTAAATAATAACTGATTGTAATAAATAGCAATTTTAGATAAAATGTTTACAGCACATGGATAATGTAAGATTAAAATAAAATGGTTGAAGTACATGGTTAATATAAAATTTGAATATTGATACTAAAAGTATAGTAACTTTACTATACTTAGTTACATGGTAAAATATTTTTATTGGGGGACAATAGGTATGAAGGTTTTGGTTACAGGCGGTGCTGGTTATATTGGCAGCCATACATGCGTGCAGCTATTAGAGGCTGGACATGAGGTAATAGTAGTGGATAACCTATCAAATAGCAAGGAGACTTCACTCAACAGAGTAAGGCAAATCACTGGCAAAGAGCTAACGTTTTATAAAGTGGATATTCTACATAGAGATGCACTAGAAGACGTATTTATACACAATAAAATAGATGCAGTAATACATTTTGCAGGACTTAAGGCGGTGGGAGAATCGGTGTCAATACCCCTCAAGTACTACCATAACAATATTGCAGGAACTCTGGTTTTATGTGAGCTTATGGAGAAATATGGAGTTTATAACCTTGTTTTTTCTTCTTCAGCTACGGTATATGGTGACCCTGTAAGTGTGCCTATATCAGAGGAGTTTTCACTCAGTGCTACCAATCCGTATGGAAGAACAAAGCTTATGATTGAAGATATACTCAGGGATTTATATATTTCCAATATCAAATGGAATATTGCAATATTGAGATACTTTAATCCAATAGGCGCTCACGAAAGCGGACTTATTGGGGAGGACCCTAATGGAATCCCTAATAATCTTGTACCATATATTACTCAAGTGGCTGTTGGAAAGCTTAAGCAGCTCAATGTTTATGGAAATGATTACAATACTATTGATGGAACGGGTGTAAGAGATTATATACATGTGATAGACTTGGCTAATGGTCATATTAAGGCTCTCCAAAAGCTTGAGGCAGAGCATGTAGGTGTTAGGGAGTATAACCTGGGTACCGGAAATGGCTTCTCTGTACTGCAAATGATTCAGGCATTTGAAAAGGCCTGTGGTAAACCAATTTCATATAAAATTGTGAAAAGAAGACCGGGGGATATAGCAGCATGTTTTGCAAACTGCGACCGAGCAAAAATAGAGCTTGGATTTATAGCAGCTAAAGGCTTGGATGAAATGTGCCGTGACTCTTGGAGATGGCAGTCAATGAACCCAGAAGGATATGTTATATAATGTATCCGTTAGTATAATGCGTTATTAATATATAATGGGTTATTAAAATATAATACGTATTATAATATTTACGTTATTATGATATATTTATACCTTATTAAGTTAGTGCAAAAGTTGTAGTTAAAAACATACTAAGTAAATTTACAAATGAATTCGGAGGTAATACTATGAGCACAAAACCAACACTTGTTATAATGGCAGCAGGAATGGGCAGCCGTTATGGGGGGTTAAAGCAAATTGACCCTGTAGGACCAAATGGAGAAATAATTATGGAATATTCCATATATGACGCTATAAGAGCGGGGTTTGGTAAGGTTGTATTTGTAATCAAAAGAGAGATTGAGGAAACCTTCAGAGAGGTAATAGGCAAGAAAATAGAAGGTATTATAGATGTTGAATACGTTTATCAGGATATCAATAATCTGCCAAAGGGCTTCTCAGTTCCTGAGGGGAGAAGCAAGCCGTGGGGAACAGGACATGCGGTACTAAGTGCAAAGGACGCAGTAAATACACCGTTTGCGGTAATAAATGCAGATGATTTTTACGGTGCTCATGCATATAGCCTGCTAAGCGATTATCTTACCTCCAACAATGATACTGAGCAAAAGTATAAATACTGTATGGTTGGTTTTATTCTTGAAAATACACTCACAGAGAATGGTCATGTTGCAAGAGGTGTTTGCAGTGTTGATAACAATGGTTATCTCATTGACATTCAGGAGAGAACAAAAATTGTTAAGTGTGAGAATGGAGCAAAATACACCGAAGATGATGTTATATGGACTCCTATTGCAGCAGGAAGTATAGTTTCAATGAATACCTGGGGTTTTAACCAAAGTATTTTTACTGAGTTAGAGAACAACTTCCCCCAATTTTTAGAAGCGTCAAAAGACAATATTCTGAAGGCAGAGTACTTCCTGCCTACAGTAGTGGATAATCTTATAAAGAGTGGAAAGGCTGATGTAAAGGTACTTTCCTCCACTGATAAGTGGTATGGGGTTACTTATCAGGAAGATAAACCTGTTGTAAAGCAATCAATTAATGCTCTTGTTGAAGGTGGAAAGTATCCAAGCAGACTGTGGGACGATTTTAAATAAAGCACAAATTTGTATGTCAAGCGGCGGAGGAATCAGGGTTTTTAGACGGACCCTGATTCCTTCGCCGCTTTTTTCGTGCCACTTTTGTGTGCCAACTTTTTGCGAGCCATTTCTATATTTTTCTCCAATTTATAACGTTTTGCTGCAACCTTTTCCAATAGTTGTAGTCTAATTAAGTTGTAACAGTTTTGTTACACATTGACAGATAAGATAGATTACTATTTATTTGAATAATTGTAATTAAAAAAATCTGGAGGGGATTCATTATTGAGAAGATAATACAGCTAAATGGTGTCAGAAAAGTGTATCGAGTAGGTACCGAAAAAATTGTAGCGTTAGATAATATATCATTAGCTATAAATGAGGGTGAGATATGTTGCTTGCTTGGAACCTCAGGGTCAGGAAAATCAACGCTTTTAAACCTGCTTGCTGGACTGGAGAAACCAACAAGGGGTGAAATTCTGATAAAGGACGTTCATGTAGAGAAGTTGAATGAAAAGCAGCTTATTGTTTTCAGACAGAAGTATATTGGTTTTGTATTTCAATCATACAATCTGCTTACCAGCTTGACGGCTTTAGAGAATGTTGCTCTTCCACTTAGCTTTAAAGGAGTTCATAGAAAACAAAGAGACATACGGGCAAGGAAGATGCTTGATAATGTTGGACTAAAGGGCTACTACAAAAGAAAGCCCAACCAGATGAGTGGTGGACAGCAACAAAGGGTGGGCATAGCAAGGGCATTTATAGACAACCCTGAGATAGTTTTTGCGGATGAGCCGACCGGAAATCTCGATTCAAAGACGACTCAGGAGGTGATGCGGCTTATGGTATCAATGGCCAGGGAAAGCAAGCATACACTGATTATCGTTACCCATGATACCAATATAGCTAAATACGCTGATAAAATAGTCCACATTTTTGATGGGAACATAGAGAAAATTGAATTGAATGAAAGGTCAGAGTTCCAACAAAATATAGAAATATCAGCACACTGAAATAGCAGTTCTTGAAATAGTTTTTTTAGGCTAAATATAATTTATATAAGGAGAATAAAAGTACATATGAAAAGCCGATATATTGCAACGGTATTAGTTTTTTTAATGATAGTTCAAATATTAGGGGGACCATTTACAAATTCAGCACAAGCTACTGCCCCCGAGGTGCGTATTTCATCGTATACAGTAAGTAAAAGCAGTATAAGTGCCGGACAGGATTTTGATTTATCCTTATCTGTCGAGAATGTAACAACAAATCCCTTGGAAAAAGTGTTTGTTGTGATAGACGATGGTTCATTTTCACCAAAAGGAACTGGAGCCATTCTTGATGTTGGAGATATAGCCCCAAATAGTAGGGCAACTACAGGAGTTAAGGCTTTTACCTATGACGGAGGTTCAGCCAGATTAAGTGTAACAATAAAATATTCAAGGGGTGGGAGCGATTATCAGCAATCAGATTATATAAATGTAACTCAGGCTGTGCAAAAGGATACAACTGTGACTCCCCCGGTGGATACAACAAAGTATGCACCAAAGCTAGAAATTACCTCAAATGCACAAATACCAGAAGGCAATGCAGGAACTACTATTACATACAAGCTTCCTGTAAAGAATACCGGGCTCTACCCGGCTAGGAATATAGTGGTGTCTCCTGTTTTTGAAGATGGAGGGGTTATTGTTCCCAGCTCCATGAATGCTTCATTGAGTATTGAAACATTACAGCCAAACGAAACTAAGGAACTTGAATTTACATTTAATATTGCGCCCTCAATACAACAAAAGGTGTATTCCATAAAGTTTAATCTGCAGTACTACAACTACTCATTGGACAGCTTTACCTCCACTGTTAACGGAATGCTTAAAATAACAGCGGATAATAATATTCCAAAGCTATCACTAAAGTCCACCTCGACGGATCCTGCGCAGATAGAGCCAGGAGATAGCTTTAAGCTAAATTTGGTATTTGATAATAATGGGAGCTTTTCTGCAAGGGATGTCAATATTACACTAAATGGCCTAAAAAGTGATGGTATAAGTCTTAATGGGACAGCAGGTAAACTAAGCAAGGATATTATTCCGTCATCAAAACAGCATACCTTTACATATGACTTAAATGCTTCCCAAAAGATAGAAGCAGGTGCAACAAGCCTTAGAGTGAAAGTGGAGTACAGAGATGCAAAGAATAACACATACTCTGATGACATAGAGTTCTATGTAGTAGTAGCTAATGTTTCAAATAAGGGTAACCTTGTTATAAAAGATGTTGTCTCACCTGATTTTGCAATGGTTCCGGGTAAAGACTTTGTTATTTCTATGAACCTTAACAATACCGGGCTTTCAAAGATAAATAATGTAAAAGTAAGCATTGCTGCGGATAAAGAAATTATACCAAAATCCCTCAATACCGTGGTTATACATTCTATTGATAAGGGCGGCCTTGTACCAGTTGAATTCAGTTTAGGCATTTCTGATGATGCTGCTAGTCGAAACTATCCTATTGCGATAAATATAGAATATGAATCTGGTGCAGCAGACTCTAAACAGACAGCGGCTCAATATGTGGGTGTTTATGTTGAAGGTGAAAATGGAAAATCAGTACCTAGAATTATTATAGATAAATATAACTTCTCAACTGATGTAGTCAAGGCAGGAGAAGAGTTTACTTTAACTCTATCTTTGCTGAATACCAGCACAAGCTCTGATATAAAAAATGTTAAGGTGACGGTATCCTCCGATGATGGTACCTTTACACCTGCTAATTCTAGCAATTCCTTTTATATTAGCTCTCTTTCGTCCAGTAGTAAATATGAAAAACAGCTGTCCTTTATTTCAAAGGCAGATGCTGCTCCGAAGCAATATATGCTTAGTATTAATTATGAGTATGAGGACGATAAGGGTACGGCATTTAATTCCAAAGATACAATAGGTGTGCCGTTAAATCAGCTTCAGAGATTGGTGCTAGGAGAGTTAGCAATTCCTACCGAGATATATGTTGGAAATCCGTTACCAGTTGGTATTGAGTTTTTTAATATGGGGAAGACAACACTATACAATCTTATGGTTAAGCTTGAAGGTAGCTTCAGAAGTGAAAATGGAAGTTATTTTGTAGGAAATTTTGAGTCGGGAAAGAGTGATAATTTTGATGGGACTATCATACCTGAAGCAGCAGGGGAAATTAGCGGAAAACTCATATTCAGCTTTGAGGATGAAAATGGTAAAAAGACTGAAATGGAAAAAGAGATAGCCTTAACCGTTATGGAGCCACCCATTATGGACGAAGGCATGCCGCCACCGGATGAACAACTCCCCGAAGATCAAACAAAAATTAGTATTTTGGTTTGGGTGGCAATAGCGGTAGGAGTTGTGGTAGTTGCAACTATAGTG
>JAEZFR010000211.1 GCA_023417285.1 Bacillota bacterium | reverse complement strand
TTTCAGTGTACATAGAACTAGCAAATCTCTTAGAGCAAAATGCAAAGAAGTTTGATTATAATGTAGTATTTTGCAGTACAAATGACAATTTTGATTCAAAGGTAAAATATATTAGGTACCTTACTGGTGGCGCCGCAGATGGTATAATACTATTCGGCAGTGATACAAAGGATAAGGCACTAATTGAGAAAATAAAGGCCTCATCTTTCCCGTTTGTTATGATAGAAAACCACTTTAGTGATATTATTATAAATAATATTATTATTGATAATTTTAATGGCGCTAGAAAAGCTGTTCAACACCTTGCTGAGCTTGGTCATAAAAGAGTAGCTCATATTACTGGAAATATGGAGCACAGGGCTTCAGCAGACAGACTACAGGGGTATTTAACTGCCGTAAAGGATTTTGGATTACTCTCAAAACCAGAACTTATTGTTGAGACAGACGCAGGAAAGGACTGCGGATATTATGCCATTGACAAGCTTATAAACCTTGAAGAACCGCCAACAGCAATTTTTACATTTAATGATGTTATAGGCTATGAAGTTGTAAAGAGACTTACTGATTTAGGCATAAGAGTACCTCAGGATATATCAATTGTTGGATTTGATAACATTACGGACGTTCTCAATTTTATTCCTTCTAGTGTGATGCTCACATCTATGAAGCAGCCAATGGATTTGATAGCTCAAAAGGCCATAGAATTAGTAATAAAAAATATAGAAAATAAAAGCTTAGAACCACAGTTAATATCTTTTGACACATGCCTTATGCATGGGAATTCATGTGCTCAGAGGATTGAATACATAGGAGAATAAAATATTACTTCTTTTAGTAATATTTTTTTATAGAAAAATGAAAACGTTCCCAAACAGGAGGTATTTTGATGAGGTACGGATATTTTGATCAGAAAAACAAGGAATATGTGGTCACAAGACCAGATACACCAACTCCATGGATAAATTATATTGGAAGCGGAAATTACGGAGGGATTGTATCAAATACTGGTGGAGGGTATAGCTTCCACAAGGATCCACAGAACAGAAGGGTCACTCGTTATAGGTATAACAGTATCCCTATGGACAGACCGGGAAGATACATTTATATCAGGGATAAGGCTACAGGGAAGTATTGGAACCCAGGATTCCAGCCATCAGGTGTAAAGCTTGACAACTATAGTTGCAGGCATGGTATGGGGTATACAGTACTGAGCGGAGAGTATAATGGAGTAGCCAGTGACGTTACATATTTTGTACCCGATGACAAGAACTTTGAAGTATGGCTTGTAAAGGTAAAAAATCATAGGAATACTAGTCAAAATCTTCAGGTGTTTGCATATGCTGAGTTTTGCTTTTGGCAGGCAATTATGGATCAGCAGAACGTAGACTGGGTACAGCAGATAAATCAAGGAAGATACGAGGACGGAATAATCACTTGGTACCCTCATTACATAAACGATAATGCGACCTTCTTTGCTACCGGTGAAGAGGTTAGCAGCTTTGACACAAACCTCGAAGCATTTATAGGTAAATACCGTTCAGAGAGCAATCCTCTCGCGGTTGAGCAAGGTGCATGCAGCAACTCAATATCATATAGAATGAACGGAGTAGGTGCTTTCTGTATTGATATTGACTTACAAGCTCAGGAAGAGAAGGAAATAGTATTTGTATTGGGCTTTGCTGAAGAGCGAGCTAAAATAAGAGAGGAAATCCAGGATTATTTGACTGTTGAACAAGCTCATCAGGCTCTCAAAAGATTAAATAACTACTGGAATAGCTATGTTGGTAAACTAAAGGTTGTTACACCTGATGAGGATATGGATCTCTTTGTTAATGTGTGGAATCAGTACCAATGCAAAACTACTTTTAACTGGTCTCGATTTGTTTCATTATATCAATTGGGACTTGGCAGAGGAATGGGCATTAGAGATAGCGCTCAAGATACTCTTGGTGTAATGCATACAATTCCAGAGGAAGCAAAGGAGCTTATAATTAAGCTGCTGAAGTGCCAATATACTGATGGACGCTCCTACCACCTGTTCTTCCCACTAACAGGTGAAGGCGGAGAAGGTGATGCTCCAATTAAAAAATATGACTGGTACTCCGATGACCATTTGTGGCTTATTCTTGCAGTAAATGCGTATGTCAAGGAAACAGGCGATTTTGCATTTTTAGATGAAAGCATAATGTATAATGATAAGAAAACGTCAGCTACAGTGATGGAGCACCTTGATATGGCACTTGAGTTTACCAATAACCATAGAGGTCCAAACAACATTGCTCTTGCTGGTCGTGCCGATTGGAATGATACATTAAACCTTGATACCGGTAAAGGAATAGCAGAGAGCGTATTTACCGCAATGCTGTACTGTAGAGCTGCAATGGAGATGACAGAGCTATGTAGTTATTTAGGAAAAGGTGCATTGAAGGATAAATACACTTCAATGTTTGAGGACATGAAGAATGCTATCAATGCAAGCAGCTGGGACGGAGAATGGTATAAGAGAGCCTTTGATGACAATGGGCAGCCATTAGGCTCAAAGGAAAATGAGTTTGGCAAGATATTTATAAACTCTCAATCATGGGCTATTCTCGGCGGTGTTGCAGATAAAGAGAAGTCAGAGAAATGTCTTGAATCAGTTGAAAAGTACTTAAACTCAAAGCACGGAATTGTAACAATGTATCCTGCCTATAACAAGTATGATGACACAAAGGGCGGTGTTACAACATATTATCCCGGTGCAAAGGAAAACGGCGGTATATTCCTGCATACCAACCCTTGGATGATGATTGCAGAAATTATGATGGGCAATGGAGAAAAGGGATATCAGTATTACAAGCAAACTCTGCCTGCAAACAGAAATGATGATGCCGAGCTTTATGAGGTAGAACCATATGTTTACTGCCAGAATATATTAGGTAAAGAGCATCCTCACTTTGGAACAGGACGTAATTCATGGCTTTCGGGTACAGCCGCATGGAATATGGTGGCTTCAAGTCAATATATCCTTGGTATCAGACCAGGGTATGACAGCTTGATAGTTGAACCTTGTATTCCTGCGCACTGGAATGGTTTTAAGGCTATGAGAGAGTTCAGAGGTGCTATCTATAATATTGAAATTCAAAATCCAAACAGGGTAAATTGCGGGATATCCAAGATTATTGTGGATGGTGTAGAACAAGATAAAATACCTGTTTATGGAGCGGGAACAACTCATAATGTTGTAGTTGTTATGAAATAGGAAATATAGAAGGGCACAAGATATGATTATTTATAAGGTAAATACATTATATGCGGGTAAAGTTAGAAAGCTTTAAAACTTATGGTTCATAGATACAAATGCTTTATCAAATTAATGCTTGGAAAAAATGCATGGTTGTGCTATAATGTGTTAAAAATATTTATAACAAAACATAAATGCAATGACGGAGAAAAGTAATCACTGTTTGTTGTTTCAGAGAGAAGGTATCAGCGGCTGAAAGTACCTTTATTAATAACTTTGATGAAGTTCGCTCCATGAGCAGTATCCTGAACTTTATATGCCCTCACAGGGCAGATGTAGGTGATACCGGTTAAAACCGTTATATTTTTAAGTGCTTAAGTTAGATGTATAGATTAAGCCATTAGGCTTTATTGGATTTTACATTTATCTTTGAGAAACTGGGTGGTACCACGGAGAAATGCCTTCGTCCCTTTTTGGGATGAAGGCTTTATTTTTTTGTTTTAAAGTATTAACTAAACACAATGGCGGTTTTACTACACATTATGTGGTTTTATCTAAAATTATGATGGTTCTAACTAAAAACAAAGATATGGTTTATTAATTAATATGAAAGGAGTTTTTAATAGTGATTGAGAAAATTCAGGTATTAAGACAGGATGCCCTTAATAAAATCAAAGAAGCTAAGACCTCTGCTGAAGTTGAAGACTTAAGAGTAAAGCTGCTTGGCAAAAAGGGTGAATTGACAGAGATGCTCAAAGACCTTAAAAATATGGATATTGAGCAAAGGAAGGTATTTGGTCAGGAGGCCAATACACTGAAAAATGAGTTGACTGAAGCTCTTGAAGCAAAATTCAAGGAGATAAGCGACAGTGATGTAAAGAGTAAAATAAAAGGTTCAGGGTTCGATATATCACTGCCTGGTACACAATATCAGCTTGGTTCCTTGCACCCTGTTACAATAGTACAAAAGGAGATTGAGAGGATATTTACAGGAATGGGCTTTAACATTGTTGACGGTCCAGAGGCTGAAGAGGACTTCTACAACTTTGAAGCACTCAATATTCCTGCACACCACCCTGCTAGAGATATGCAGGATACCTACTGGCTTGAGAATGGCTCACTGCTTAGAACTCATACTTCACCTTGTCAGGTAAGAGCTATGCTTAAGTACGGAGCGCCTCTTAAGGTTATTGCCCCAGGCAGATGCTTCAGAAATGAAAGCACCGACGCATCACATGAGAATACATTCTTCCAGCTAGAAGGAATGATGATAGATAAGAACGTATCCATTGCAAACCTTATATACGTAATGAAGCTTTTGCTTTCAGAGGTATTTAACAGAGATGTTAAGATTCGTCTTAGACCAGGCTTCTTCCCATTCGTTGAACCAGGTTTTGAGCTTGACCTCAACTGCATGATTTGCGGCGGTAAGGGATGTCCAACTTGTAAGCATTCAGGCTGGATAGAATTGTTACCTTGTGGTATGGTGCATCCTAACGTATTGCGCTATGGAGGAATTGACCCAGAAGAGTATACTGGCTTTGCGTTTGGACTTGGATTGACAAGACTGGCAATGATGAAATACGGCATAAGCGATATTCGTGTGCTTAACTCTGGAGATTTAAGAGCTATGCAGCAATTCAAAGTGAGATAGGAGGGGAATAAATTGAAGATATCATTAAATTGGATAAAAGATTTCGTTGATTTGGACGGAATTGATGTAAAAGAGCTGTGGTATAGGTTTACTATGGCAACAGCTGAAGTTGAAGAAGTAGAATTTGTTGGACAGGATATAAAAGATGTAGTGGTAGCAAAGGTTATGAGTGTTGTTCCTCATCCTGAATCCAAGAAGCTCAAGGTTTGTCAGGTTGATTCCGGTGAAGGTATTATACAAATTGTTTGCGGTGCCCCAAATGTTGTTGAAGGAATAAAGGTTCCACTTGCAAAATTAGGTGGAAGTGTTAAGGGTATGCAATTAAAGAAGGTTAAGCTGGTGGGAGTTGAGAGCTTTGGTATGCTTTGCTC
>JAEZFR010000188.1 GCA_023417285.1 Bacillota bacterium | reverse complement strand
CGGTTTGTTATATCGTACATTGTTGGAGCTGTTTTGGAGGGATAAAATTGAACAATATACTCACAACATCTATTATTGGCTTGATATCAGGCATTACCGGGACAGGTATTGGCGGATTGATAGCCTTTTTTGTGGATAAAAATATAAGCAACAGGCTTCTAGGCTTTATTCTGGAGTTCTCCGCAGGGCTTATGACTTCAGTAATATTCTTTGAGCTTTTGCCGGAGGCCTTCAAAATAGCAGGCACCAATCTAACAATGATTGGAGTGGGCATAGGGATATTAGTTATATTTTTTATGGACGATGTAGTTAAGAATATAGATTTCGTAAAAAATACAAAGGGTAACAATAATCTCTTGAGAGCGGGCATATTGGTTTCTGTAGGGCTAGCGCTACATAACTTCCCTGAGGGTTTTGCAGTTGGATCGGGGTTTGAGGCATCAGTTAAATTGGGCGTTACACTTACTGCAATTATAGTTATTCATGATGTCCCCGAAGGAATCGCCATGGCACTTCCAATGAAGCTTGGAGGCTTTTCTGCTAAAAAGGCCTTTACTCTGACAATATTATCTGGGGTGCCAATGGGTATAGGTGCGTTGATAGGGGCGGCTTTAGGAAGTATATCCCAACAGTTTGTTGGCATATGCTTGGGCTTTGCGGCGGGTGCTATGCTATATGTAGTTTTTGGGGAGCTCATCCCTGAATCAAAGAGAATTTATCTTGGGAGAATGTCCTCTATTGGAAACATAATGGGGATAATATGTGGTATAATAGTAACATTAATTGGCTGAGCGTAGTTCTAGAAAGGATGACCAATTTTGGGCACTAAAGTTATAGAGATATTTGAAGATAATATTGATGTGGACAAGCTGGCTGAACCTGCACAGGCTCTAGCAGAGGGCAAGCTCGTTGCTTTTCCGACCGAAACTGTATATGGACTGGGTGCAAATGCTTTGGATGCTAACGCTGTACAAAAGATTTATGAAGCAAAAGGACGTCCATCGGACAATCCCCTTATTGTACATATCGCTAAAAAAGACAGCTTGGCGATGTTGGTAAGCGAAGTTCCCCCCAAGGCAAAGCTTCTTATGGACGCTTTTTGGCCGGGACCGTTGACCTTAGTTTTTAAGAAGAGCGCATTTGTTCCTATGAGTATAACAGCTGGGTTAGATACCGTGGCAGTGAGGATGCCGGAGCACCCAGTCGCACTTGAGCTTATCAGATTGGCTGGCATTCCCGTAGCAGCACCATCCGCAAATGTATCAGGCAAGCCTAGCCCCACTGAGGCTAAGCATGTTTTAGAGGACCTTGACGGTAAAATAGAATATTTAGTTAGCGGGGGTAAAAGCAGAGTTGGACTAGAGTCCTCCGTTTTAGATATTACTTCTAGTATTCCAGTTCTTCTAAGGCCAGGCGGAATAACACCTGATCAATTACGAGCAGTAGTTGGAGACATTGAGATAGACAAAACAATTCTAGGAAGAATAGATGAGGACAATGTACCCAGATCACCAGGAATGAAATATAAACACTATGCTCCTAAAGCAGAAGTTACTATTGTTGAAGGAAAGAATCCTCTCGAGCAGTCTATCAATATTCTCAATCTAGCTGGTGAAAGCAGAAGACAGGGGCGCAAGGTAGGCATCTGTGCTACAACCCAGACTGTTGGCAATTATAGAGAGTACATTACACTTTCAATGGGCGACAGAGAAAGGCCTGAAAGTATTGCATCCAATCTGTTTTCTATACTCAGAGAGTTTGATTGTCTTGGGGTTGATATAATATATGCCGAGGCAGTTGATAACAGTGGGGTTGGACTAGCTATAATGAATAGAATGATAAAGGCTGCCGGTTATAATGTATTCAGGATAAAGCAGGAGTAAGTCTTAGGAGATATAAAGATGGATAAAAAAGTCACGTTTGTATGCACTGGCAATACTTGCAGAAGTTGTATGGCAGAAGGTATCTTCAGAGCGGCTATACTAAAGAATAAGGGATTATCAGGATTTTCAACTATTTCAAGAGGTATATTTGCCTATGACGGTGACTTAGCGTCATCCCATTCTATAAAAGCGCTAAAGGAACTCTGGGGTATCGACATTTCTCTGCACTCATCTAAGATGCTGTTCGAAGAGGATATTATATCCTCGTATTTGGTTCTTACAATGACAAGACAGCATAGGGATTCTCTAAAAAACCACTATCAAAATTATAGTGATAGAATATTTACGCTAAAAGAGTATGCCTATGGGCACTCAGATAGAGATAGCTCAGAGCTTGATATCAGAGACCCATATGGAATGCCTTATAACGAATATGAAAATTGCGCTTATGAGATATTTAAATGTGTTGAGGAGCTAATAAAAAAGCTATAAAAAAAGTTTTAAAATTGTAGTTTATTTTGACATAAAAAGTATTATGCTATAAAATAGTTAGGGAAATAATGCACTGTATTTGGAGGATCATATGATAGCTATTGGAAGTGATCATGCAGGATATAACCTAAAGGGTCAAATAGTTGAGTTTTTACAGAAAAAAGGTTTAGAGGTAAAGGATTTTGGAACTTATGGGCCTGAATCAGTAGATTACCCGGATTTCGGACAGGCTGTAGCAAAGGCCGTGAGCAGGGGAGAGTGTGAAAAAGGAATAGTTATATGTGGTTCAGGTATTGGTATTTCTATTGCTGCAAACAAGGTTCATGGAGTACGTGCGGCTTTGTGTACCGATAGTCTTATGGCTAAGCTTTCTAGGCTGCATAATAATGCTAATGTTTTAGCTCTCGGAGAAAGAATCATTGGACCTGATTTGGCAATGGATATAGTAGAGGCTTGGATTACTACTGATTTTTCAGGGGATAATAGGCATAACTGTCGAATTCAGAAGATTACTAATATTGAAAAAAATTTATAAAGTGAGGTAATATCATGCAGAATGTATTTGTTTTTGACCACCCATTAATTCAGCACAAGGTATCATTGTTGAGGGACAAAAATACCAATACCAAGGAATTTAGAGAATTGGTATCTGAAATTGCAATGTTGATGGGATATGAAGTAACTAGAAATCTGCCATTAAAGGAAGTTGAGATTGAAACACCCATTGGTATAGCTAAGACAAATATAATTTCAGGCAAAAAGTTGGGCATTGTACCAATATTAAGAGCTGGACTCGGAATGGTTGATGGAATGCTAAAACTTGTTCCAATGGCAAAGGTTGGTCACATAGGTTTATATAGAGACCCAGAAACTCTTCAGCCTGTTGAGTATTACTGCAAGCTTCCTGTTGATGCTCAGGAAAGAGAAATAGTTGTTGTTGACCCAATGCTTGCAACTGGTGGTTCAGCATCAGCTGCTATTCAGTTTATTAAGGACAGAGGCGTAAAGAATATTAAGCTCATGTGCTTGATAGCAGCTAAAAAAGGAATAGAGAGAATGACAAAGGATCATCCTGATGTTGAAATATATTGTGCGGCAGTGGATGAAGTGCTAAACGACCATGCATATATTGTACCTGGACTTGGTGATGCAGGGGATAGACTTTTTGGAACTAAGTAAAATCAAAATTTGTAAGTTGTGCGGGGGTAATTTAATATGAGACCTACTTGGGATGAGTATTTTATGGAAATAGTAGAGCTTATCAAGACTAGATCTACCTGCTTGAGGCGTCAGGTGGGGGCGATAATAGTTAAGGATAAGAGAATACTTGCCACTGGCTACAATGGTGCGCCTACGGGCTGCAAGCATTGCGAAGAGGTTGGCTGCCTTCGAGCGCAGCTGAACATTCCATCAGGTCAGCGCCATGAGCTTTGCAGAGCCATTCACGCAGAGCAAAATGCAATTGTTCAAGCAGCTTACAGCGGAACAAGTGTTGAGGGCAGTACACTTTATGTAACCTGTCAACCATGCGTACTTTGTGCAAAGTTATGTATTAATGCAGGAATTAAGAGAATAGTTTTCAAGGGTGATTATCCTGATGAACTATCCATGGAAATGTTAAATGAAGCTCAAATAGAAGTAGTAAAAATATAAAGAGCAGAGGGGGCGTAAACCTCCTCTGTTTTCAGTACAAGAAGGTGTTTAAGTGTCCAGTGTTTACGAATATTTTATATCATTCACGCTAGCATTTATAGTAGCTTTTTCAGCGACACCAATCGTAAAGAGCCTTGCCTTTAAAGTAGGTGCTATTGATGTTCCCAAAGATGAGCGTAGAATGCATAAAGAACCCATAGCCAGACTGGGTGGTATAGCTATAATCGCTGGGTTCTTTATTTCAATACTTTTTAGCTTGATAAGCTCAGAATTATTGAATACCACAACCGCGATTGTATTTAACAGTCAGTTTATAGGGCTTGTAACAGGTGCCGCTATTATCGCTATATTAGGAATAGTTGATGACATAAAGGCATTGAGTGCAAAAATTAAGTTCCCTATTCAAATAATTGCAGCTGTCATTGTTGCTGTATCAGGCATAAGGATACAAACTATTACAAATCCATTTTCGGAGTTAGGTGTATCCTTTTTTCCAACATGGCTGTCATATGTAATTACGATTTTATGGGTTGTGGGTATTACAAATGCTATTAATTTAATAGATGGTCTTGATGGGTTAGCGGCGGGAGTATCCTCAATTGCTTCAATGTCACTGTTTTTTGTATCTGTAATGCGGGGAGCCCCTGATATTCATACTGCTGTTCTTGCAGCAATATTGACAGGTGCAGCACTTGGTTTTCTTCCATATAATTTTAATCCTGCCAAGATATTCATGGGAGATACAGGTTCAACTTTCCTAGGTTTTGTATTAGGAACAATTTCTATTCAGGGTACTTACAAGACCTATACGGCAATTGCCATTGCAGTACCTATTTTGGTTCTGGCGTTACCATTGTTTGACACCATATTTGCAATATTAAGAAGACTTGCAAGTGGTAAATCTATTATGGAAGCCGATAGAGGGCATTTACATCATAGATTGGTTGATATGGGCCTTTCTCAGCGACAATCGGTAGGACTAATATATGTTGCCAGTGCAGCGCTTGGGTTGTGCGCGGTAGTTCTTGATTACAAGGGACCCGTCAGTGCAATCATACTTGTAATAGGGGTTGCAATATTTGTAACGGGTGGATCTATCTATATGAGAGAGATGAATAATGCAAGCAGGACCAGAGAGGTTCATCATATTGAGAATGCTACGAGGCTTGCTGCTATAGGAGGAAGAAGCTTGGAAAGATTAAAGGTTATGACCATTTTCGGCACAAGACCGGACGCTGTTAAGATGGCTCCATTAGTAAAGGAACTAGAAAGAAATGAGAGAATAGATTCTGTTGTTTGTGTTACAGCTCAGCATAGAGAAATGCTAGACCAAGTACTTGATATTTTTGATATTAAGCCACAGCATGATTTAAATATAATGCAGAGCAGGCAAACGCTCACAGGTATTACAACCAGAGCGCTTGAAGGCTTGGAAAAAGTAATGGAAGATGAAAAGCCTGATATTGTATTGGTGCACGGTGATACCACTACCTGTTTTGTTGGCAGTCTTGCAGCTTTTTACAAGCAAATAGGGGTGGGACATGTTGAAGCAGGGCTAAGAACCTTTGATAAGTACTCTCCATTCCCAGAAGAAATGAATCGAAAGCTCACTGGTACAATGGCAGATATTCATTTTGCGCCAACGCCTACCAACAAAGACAACCTCTTGAAAGAGGGTGTAAGTGCTGATGCGATCTATATCACAGGTAATACCGTAAATGATGCTCTTAAAACCACAGTAAAAATGGATTACACTTTTAACTGTGAGCAGCTAAGAGGCATTGACTTCAGCAAAAAACGTGTTATTGCCGTAACTGCTCATAGAAGAGAAAACTTAGGAGAACCTCTTAAGAATATTTGCAGAGCACTTGCTGCAATAGTGGACAAGTATGAGGATGTAGAGATTGTATATACGGTACACCTAAATCCTGCTGTTCAGGAGACTGCAAAAGAGATATTGGGCAACAAGGATAGAGTTCACCTTATACCGCCATTAGATGTACAGGATATGCATAACTTAATGGCTCGTTCATATATGATAATGACTGATTCAGGAGGAATTCAAGAGGAGGCACCAACACTTGGCAAGCCGGTGCTGGTTCTCAGAAAAGAAACAGAACGCCCAGAGGCAGTCAAGGCAGGTACTGTGAGACTTGCTGGGATTGTTGAAGATGAGATAATTGAGCATGCTCAGAGCCTCTTGGATAGTAAAGCTGAATATGACAAGATGTCTCATGCTGTTAATCCATATGGTGATGGACATGCATCCGAAAGAATAGTAAAAGCTCTGCTTTATCATTATGGAATCACTGATGAAAAGCCTGAAGAGTTTGATGCATAGATAAATATAAAAAAATTAGAAATTATTAGTAGAATCAGCTCCCTTAGAGTAGTATATCCTGAGGGAGTTTTTGTTTTTTGTAAGCATTCTTTGTCAGATGTAGTAGAGTTTATATAGAACCGTGGATAGTGAGCCTTCTCACAAATAGTGCATATATCTTATTGCATTGAATATATTAATAGGATATTATGGAATTGTGACAAAATAATGGTTAGAGAGGGCGCTGTGCATGAATTTAAGTAAGCTTACAAAGAAGAACAAGTACATAATTATTTCTGTTCTTATATTATTGATAGTAGGTTCAGCAGCATATTTTATAAGTTCACAACTCATAAATAGTCCAGCAAGTTCATCTTCATTACCTTCAGAGC
>JAEZFR010000130.1 GCA_023417285.1 Bacillota bacterium | reverse complement strand
TGTTTATGGTTAATTTGTTTAATCATGCTAGACTGGACGTACACGAGGTTAAGGCTGTTGTAATTGCATCTGTTGTGCCCCCAATAATGTACTCTCTCGAGCATGCCATATACAAATACTTTAATTTATACCCACTTATAGTTGGACCGGGTACCAAGACAGGTATCAACGTAAAGTGCCATAATCCCAAGGAAGTAGGAGCGGATACAATTGTCAATGCGGTTGCTGGCTTTGAAATATATGGGGGGCCGCTTATAGTAGTGGATATGGGTACAGCCACAACGTTTTGCGCAATATCCTCTATTGGTGAATACTTGGGGCTTGTTATTTGCCCTGGTATAAAAATAAGTTTAGAGGCACTCTTTCAGAAAACAGCTAAGCTACCTAGAATAGACCTTGCTAAACCTGATTGTGTAATTGGCAAGAATACAGTTTCAAGCATGCAATCCGGGATAATCTTTGGATACGCAGGCCAGGTTGACAATATAGTAAACAGAATGAAGGTTGAAATGCAGGAAGAAAATATAAGGGTTATTGCTACAGGGGGGTTATCAAGGCTTATTGCAGAAGAATCTACAACAATAGAAACCATTGATAGCACGTTAACCTTAGAAGGACTGCGAATAATCTATGAAAGAAATATTCCTACAGCCAAGGCGTAAAGCCTTGGCTGTAGTTGTTTTACAGCATAAAAAGGATTGATAATTAATTATCAATTGCTTAGAACTTTGTATACAATCACATGAAACAAACCATAAAAACAGAGATTTTTGGACTAATATCAACGTATTGTGCATAAACAGGGTTAGAATGAAGCATTATTCCAATAATCGGTAATTTTCGATGTTTGTATGTAAAAATTAAATGTGTTAAAATCGAAACAATTGTGAAAAAATTGGAGGGATTTTGTATGGGACATAAGATAGCTATAATTGGTGCGGGATTCGTTGGAGCTTCAGCAGCTTATGCGATGTCAATAAATAATTTAGTTTCTGAATTAGTATTGATCGACGTAAATAAGGAAAAAGCATATGGTGAGGCACTAGATATCAGCCATGGTTTATCATTTGTTGGACACATGAAAGTATATTCAGGAGAATATTCTGATGTTAAGGATTGTGATGTAATTGTTATAACAGCTGGCGCTAATAGAAAGCCAGGAGAAACTCGTCTTGATCTTGCAAAGAAAAATACTTCAATCATGAAGGGCATAGTTGCAAGCATGATGGAACACTACAACGGAGGAGTAATCCTCTGTGTATCAAACCCTGTTGACGTTCTGGCATATATGATTCGTAAGTGGACAGGACTTCCAGCAAATAAGATAATAAGCTCTGGAACAGTTCTTGACAGTGCTAGATTCAGAACGCATTTGAGCAAAGCATTAAATGTAGACGTTGCTAACGTTCACGGTTACATTATTGGAGAACATGGTGACTCACAGCTCCCATTATGGAGTGCTACACACGTTGCTGGTATACAGTTTGATGAATATTGTAGAGCCAACGGCATAACAATTGATAAGGAAGCTCTTTTCGCTGAAGTTAAGTCAGCTGGTGCTACTATTATCAAGAATAAGGGAGCAACTTATTACGGTATAGCTCTGTCAATAAACAGAATTTGTGAATCAATTCTTAAGGACTACAAGACAATAATGCCTGTTGGTACTGTTTTACAAGGTCAATATGGTATAGAGGATGTAACTATTAATGTACCAGCAATAGTAGGTGCAAACGGTGCAGATAGAGTTCTTGAGTTGAAGATAACAGAAGACGAATTGAAACAGCTGAGATATTCATCAGAACAAATAAAGGCAATTATTGAAGAAGTAAAAGACATTTAATATTTGGACTATAATATACAGCGAGCAAGTTTGCGCGCTGTATATTGTGTTTATATACAAATTTCTTGAGAAATGTAATGCTGTTTTTGTCAGTTGTGCCAAATTTACGTTTTTTCATTAAATCACTTGTGAAACATTTCACAATAGTATACAATGATATAGAAATATTAAAGGTTTAGGCATAGTAATAAGAAAAACAAATAAAGTTTGGGGGAATAAAAATAATGGGTACTATTTATGAAGATTCATTAAAAGCTCACGAAGAGTGGTCAGGAAAAATTGAAGTAATCTGTAAGGCTCCATTAAAGGACAAGAGAGATCTATCATTAGCATACTCACCAGGAGTTGCTCAACCATGTCTTGAAATTCAGAAGGATGTAGAAAACTCTTACAAATACACAAGAAGACACAACCTCGTAGCAGTTATCACTGATGGTACTGCAGTACTTGGTTTAGGAGATATCGGACCAGAAGCTGGTATGCCAGTTATGGAAGGAAAGTGCTGCTTATTTAAGACTTTCGGTGATGTAGATGCATTCCCACTCTGTATTAAGTCAAAAGATGTTGACACTATCGTTGAGACAGTTAAGTTGTTAGCTGGAAGCTTCGGTGGCGTTAACTTAGAAGATATAGCTGCTCCAAGATGTTTTGAAATAGAAGAAAGACTCAAGAAGGAAACAGATATTCCAATATTCCACGATGACCAGCATGGTACTGCAATAGTTACAGCTGCAGGACTTATCAATGCGTTGAAGGTTGTTAAAAAGGATATGAAAGATATCTCAATAGTAGTTAATGGTGCTGGTGCAGCAGCAATAGCTATTACAAAGCTTCTTTTCTCAATGGGTCTTACAAAGGTAATACTTTGTGACACTAAGGGTGCAATTTATGAGGGAAGAGCAAACTTGAACCCAATCAAGGAACAGATGGCTAAGATCACTAACCTTGAAGGCAAGAAGGGTTCATTGAAGGATGTTATGGTTGGAGCAGACGTATTTATCGGAGTATCCGCTGCTAATACCGTTACAAAGGAAATGGTAGAGTCAATGGCAAAGGATCCTATCGTATTTGCACAGGCTAACCCAACTCCAGAAATTATGCCTGAAGATGCTCTTGCTGCTGGTGCTGCTATTGTTGGTACAGGCCGTTCAGACTTTCCAAATCAGGTTAATAACGTTCTTGCATTCCCAGGTATCTTCAGAGGTACTTTT
This sequence comes from Bacillota bacterium, assembly GCA_023417285.1. Classification (GTDB taxonomy): domain Bacteria; phylum Bacillota; class Clostridia; order Acetivibrionales; family DSM-1351; genus Ruminiclostridium. The sequence continues at coordinate 4,505 of JAEZFR010000130.1, read as the reverse complement.
GATGTAGGAGCTAGAGAAATAAATGATGAAATGAAGATAGCTGCTGCTTATGCTATAGCTGGACTCATCACTGATGAAGAAGTTAATGCTGAATATGTAATTCCGGCTCCATTCGATCCAAGAGTGGCGAAGGAAGTTGCTGCAGCGGTTGCTGAAGCTGCAAGAAAGACTGGCGTAGCTAGAAAGTAAAACATATAGTAAATTATATATTATATAGTAGTAATATTATATAGTAGTAATATTATATAGTAGTGATATTTATATAGTAGTGATATTTAAATAGTAGTAATTATTAGAGGGGCTGTGTACTAATTTATTTTTAGTACAGGGCTCCTTTTTGCTAACAGAAATTTCAAATATGTCAGCAATTCTTATTAATTAAAAGTTAAGATACATAAGGTATTGTTAACTAAAACAAAATACTAAGTTGACAATACCTTTATTATATATTATATTGATAAAAGAAATAGGTTAAATGTGGAAATACATATTGTTATATCAATGTGTTAATTCAAATATTAAATGTGAAAACACTTTGGGAAAGGAATACATATGAAGAATTTCAACACAAGGTCTATAATTTTATGTGGGCTGTTTGCAGCCTTGATAGCTGTTGGGGCATTTATAAAAATACCTTTCGGCCCTGCACCGTTTACATTCCAGGTATTGTTTTTAGTGCTTTCAGGATTGTTGCTTGGATCAAAAATGGCTCTGACATCGGTATTGGTGTACATAGCTATTGGACTCAGCGGAATTCCAGTATTTGCAGGGGGAGGGGGTATTAACTATGTTATACATCCCACATTCGGATATCTGATTGGATTCGCACTGGCTGCATTTATTATTGGTTATTTTGCTGAACGAATGAAGGAGTACGGTATTGTGAGGATGCTGTTAGTTAGTTTTTTAGGAGTATTGGCAGCATATACATGCGGGTTAATATACTTTTATATTATATCAAACTATGTTATATCCAATCCTATAGGAGTAAAGGCATTATTGTGGAGTTGCTTTGCAATATTTATACCCGGTGATATTATAAAGTGCATTGTCAGTGTATTATTGGCAAGAAGGTTAAATATGGCACTCAGCTTCTTACCAGTGCAGTTACTTAGAAGAGAGGAAAGTCGCTAACGTTTCTCAGTACTGCTAAAAACTTATAGTAAAGATAACATTTCCCCAAACCAATGACAAAACCTCGTAGTAAAGATAACATTTCCCCAACCACAATAGTAATAATATGTTTTACGCCAGCATACAATATAACAAGCAGCATCTGCTGCGACCTAGTTGGAATTCAAAAAAGGTGCCGGATAATTTTTCTCGGTGCCTTTTTTAAACGTATATGAGTTTATAACGTTCTCAGTAATAACTATGGTTAATAGGGGAATATATATGCTAAAATAAAGTTGACTGGAGGGGATTGTTTATAAACGGCTATAATTTACCCATTTATAATTACCTAAAAACGTATTCAGAAAAGAAGGCCAATATTTTTCATATGCCTGGACATAAGCTGTCTAAGGGCATTCCCTATGAGCTTACTCAAGATATATTAAAGCTTGATATAACTGAGATATATGGCAGTGATAATTTGCATTGCCCCGAAGGGATAATTCGCGACGCTCAGCAGCTCGCGGCTCAAGCCTTTGGTGCTGAGCATACATTCTTCCTTGTAAACGGCTCGACGTGCGGCGTGCAGGCAGCGCTGCTGAGCGTGTGCCAAAGAGATGATATAGTGCTTGTCTCAAGAGATGCTCATAAATCCTTTTTAGCTGCCCTCATTCTATCCGGTGCCCGTCCTGTATTCATTCAACCGAGGTTTGATGAAAACTTCTCAATATCTGCTGAGGTAAGTATCAATGATATAAAGAGTGCTTTAGACAAATATCCTGAAGCAAAGGCTGTTTTCCTTACTCGTCCTAATTACTATGGAATATGTTGTGACATTCAGCAAATAAGTAATTTAGTTCACTCAAAAGGTAAGGTTTTAATAGTAGATGAGGCACATGGTGCTCATCTGGGCTTCTGTGAGCAGTTACCTCAAAGCTCAATAAGGCTTGGTGCAGATATATGTATTCAAAGTGCTCATAAGACGTTGCCTGCCCTTACCCAGAGCGCGTATTTACATGTGCGGGGGCCAAGGATTGATATGGAGAAACTTAGATTTAACTTAGCTATGCTTCAAACATCCAGTCCTTCATATATATTGATGGCTTTTTTGGATATTGCCAGAGAAATAATGCAAAAAGAGGGTGGGCCAAGGCTGGATAACCTAGTCGCAAACATTACTATATTTATAAATGATTTGCACTCAAATACCTCATTATGTGCTCTAACACAGGATGCGCTGCCAAGGGGTATCGAAAATGATATAACAAGATTAGTTATAAACACCAGAAGCTCAGGCCTTACAGGGTATGAAGCGGAAAAAGTGCTGCGCAAGAGCTTTAATACTTATATAGAGATGTCTGATTACCAGAACATAGTACTTATTTCAACTATTGCAGATGATATTATTTCTTTTTCTAAGCTTTATACAGCTTTGAAGGAAATTGATAGGCAGGGTAGGTATAATATGCCATTAAAAAAGCAAAAAATAGTAACACTGCACATTCCAAGGGTATCAATGACCCCTAGTGAAACATATTATGCAAAAAAGGAAACTATAAGTCTCCATAACTCATGTGGAAGAATATGTGCTGGCGCTATTACGCCATATCCTCCAGGTATACCGGTTATATACCCAGGAGAAGTATTTGAAGAGGATACTGTTGACTACCTAGAAAATACAATAGGAGCTGGGGGCAGTGTTATTGGGATAACTGATGGATGTGTTTTGGTTGTTAGCTGAGCAGTTTATTGTTATAATATAAGCAACAAATTATATACATAGCATTTTTGCAAAGGAGTGCACAAAATGAGCAGCGGTTTATTCATTACAGTTGAGGGCACAGATGGATCTGGCAAGACCACTCAAATTAAGCTTATGAAGCAATACCTAGAGGACCGGGGATATAAAGTTGTTCTGACGAGAGAACCGGGCGGAACGCATATAAGCGAGAAAATCAGAGATTTAGTTTTGGACAAAGAAAATACTGATATTGAGCCTATTACTGAATTGATTTTATATGCTGCATCTAGGGCACAACATGTTTCGCAACTTATTAAGCCCTCGCTTGAAGCAGGAAAGGTAGTAATTTGTGACAGGTTTGTTGACTCTAGCTATGCATATCAAGGGTTTGGAAGAAATATTGACCTGATGGCAGTTGCAGATATCAATAGAATAGCAGTTGATGGCGTTGTACCGGATATTACATTTTTTTTAGACATAGATGTAGAGATTGCCTTAAAAAGGCGTATGTCTGCTACCGAAGCAGATCGCATTGAGCAGGAAAAGCTTGATTTTCACAAGAGTGTATATGAAGGCTACAAGAAGTTAAGCGTTTTATACCCTGAAAGAATTAAGACTATTAATGCAAAAAAAACAGTTGAAGAAATAGCTCTTGAGATTAAAGAGTACCTTATTGGCCTTATTGAAAGTTATTAAATTATAATATAAATGTGATGGGAGGTACGTGGATGAAACTAGTTTTTGCTATTGTGCATGATGAGGACGGTCACAAGGTAATGGAGGAGCTCAATAAACATGGTTTTAGTGTCACTAAGATGTGTTCCTCAGGAGGCTTCTTGAAAGCAGGAAATACTACTTTGCTCGTAGGTGTAGATGAGGAAAAACTGGACGAGGTAATGAGCATTATTGAAAAGAAATCAAAGAGTAGGAAACAGGTAATCAATACACCAGTATCACCAAACGGAATGAATGGCATGAATGGTATGTATATGCCTTACCCTGTTGAGGTTTTAGTAGGCGGTGCAACGGTTTTTGTTGTTGATGTGGAGCGTTTTCACAAGATATAACCGCTCATAAGTGGGGGGAATATATGAAAATTAATGAAGCACCCAAAAACCCTACGGCAATATCTGCTATGATGGGCAGAGATGATCGAATGGTTAGAAATGAGAGGGATGCAGCCTTTTCTGCATCTCTAAAAAAGATGGAGAATGTTAACTACCAGGAAAGAATTAAGGTTCTGGTGGATAAAATTCAGAGTCAAGGCCAGAAGCTTGGGAAAAAGGCTGATATAAGAGACTTAAAGATATATAAGCAGCTGATTTCTGAATTTCTGGATGAGGCTGTGAGTAATTCACATTCATTTAGCAAGAGAAATTTTCTTGATCGTAGGGGCAGACATAGGGTGTTTGCTGTAATTAAGAAGATAAATGAGGAACTGATAGAACTTACAAACGAGGTACTTAAGGCGGAAAGTGATAATATTAAAATATTGCAAAAGCTTGATGATATTAGAGGCTTGATTATGGACTTATTCCTATGATTAATAATTTGCTGGGACATAAAAACATACTTAATAATTTGAATTTGGCTATAACCAATAATAATGTAGGACATGCCTATATATTTGAGGGACCTGACGGAATTGGGA
>JAEZFR010000093.1 GCA_023417285.1 Bacillota bacterium | reverse complement strand
ATCAACACCTATACCCAATCCTCCTGTTGGTGGTAATCCATACTCAAGAGCAGTTACATAGTCATCGTCCATCATATTTGCCTCTTCATCGCCTGAATCTCTCTTCTTTACTTGATTCAAGAATCGTTCCTTCTGATCTATAGGATCATTAAGCTCTGAATAAGCATTTGCCATTTCTCTTCCTGTAATGAAAAGCTCAAATCTTTCTGTTAATTCAGGACAGTCTGGCTTTCTCTTTGTAAGCGGTGAAACTTCTACTGGATAGTCATAAATAAATGTTGGCTGAATAAGGTTTGCTTCAGCAAACTCTTCAAACATAAGATTTAAAACTTCTCCCTTAGTCATTGAGCCCTTAATGTGAACATTCTTGGCTCTAGCTGCCGTCATTGCTTCTTCGTCCGTATTTATTTCGTTGAAGTCAACACCTGCATACTGCTTTACAGCGTCAATCATTGAAAGTCTATTCCAAGGAGGGGTAAGATCTACTTCCTGTCCCTGATATACAATCTTGGTAGTCCCCAGAGTTTCTTGAGCAACTGTAGAAATAAGGTTTTCAGTAAGTTCCATCATACCCTTGTAGTCATTGTAGGCCTCATATACTTCCATGAGAGTAAACTCAGGATTGTGCTTTACAGACATTCCTTCGTTTCTAAACATTCTTCCCATCTCATATACCTTTTCCATACCACCAACTATAAGTCTCTTAAGGTATAGCTCTGGTGCTATTCTAAGGTAAAGGTCTATGTCCAAAGTATTATGATGAGTAATAAAAGGTCTTGCATTTGCTCCCCCAGGTATTGTGTTTAACAATGGAGTATCAACTTCCAAGAAGCCTCTGTCATCTAGAAACTTTCTGATTGATTTGATTATTTTACTTCTCAGTATAAATGTATTTCTTACCTCAGGATTAACAATTAAATCTACATAACGTTGTCTATATCTTAGGTCAGTGTCCTTTAGGCCATGCCATTTTTCAGGTAATGGCTGTAAAGACTTGGATAATAAAGTTATCTCTTTAACCTTTATTGATATTTCACCCTTATGTGTTCTGAAAACTTCACCTGTAACTCCAACAATATCACCAATGTCAAACTTCTTAAAATAATTGTAGCTTTCTTCTCCAATATCATCTTTTCTAACATAAAGCTGGATTTTTCCATCTCTATCCTGCAAATCACAGAAACCAGCCTTGCCCATACCCCTTTTAGACATAAGTCTACCAGCGATCTTGGCTTCCTTGCCCTCAAGACTCTCAAAATTCTCAACTATGTTTTTTGCGCAATTATCTACCTCAAATTTAACTATTTTAAAAGGGTCCATGTTATTTTCTTGAAGGTCCCTTAACTTTGCTCGTCTAACTTTTAATATTTCACTTAAATCCTGCTCTTGGTCCATATGGTTTGCTTGTGTTTCTTCAGACATTACAATTCCTCCTGTTTGTATAACTATCATACCTTAAAGTTTATTATAAGTAAAAGTACTGAAACCTTTAACTCGTTATAAAAAACAGTTTACATTTTCATGTAAACTGTCATTACAATTATATATTATATATAGTTTAAGTGGCAATACATTAAAAATCTTCTATTTTGAAATATCTAAAATTTTAAATTTTATTGTACCATCAGGAACCATTACCTCAATAACATCGTCTTTCTTATGGCCTATTAGAGCAGCCCCTACAGGAGACTCATTTGAAATCTTAGATTTCATGGGATTAGCTTCAGTAGAACCAACGATATGATAAACAATCTCTTCATCAAACTCCATATCATATAGTTTAACCTTTGAGCCTAAGCTTACTACATCTGTCTTTACTTCGTCTTCATCAATTAGTTTTGCATTCTTTAGCATTAATTCAAGTTGTACTATTCTTCCTTCAACTTGCGCCTGTTCATTTTTGGCTTCATCATATTCAGAGTTCTCAGAAATATCTCCAAAAGATAGAGCTTGCTTAATACGCTCAGCTACTTCCTTTCGTTTTGAGCCCCTTAAAAATTCAAGCTCCTCTTCTAATTTCTTTAAGCCTTCATAGGTCAATACTACTTCTTTTGCCGACATTTGAAGCCCTCTCCTTTACTAATTATTTTCTACAAAAATTAAAATCTGAATGCCATAATTATATCTGCCTACTAATTAACATTTGTAGATTATATAAGATATCAGATACCTACAGTATTTAACTTGCATAATAAATACCAATTGCTAACTAATTATAAATTACATATATGCTTATGTCAAGAAGTCAAAATACCATTTGTTTACAGCCAAGCTACTGATTATAGCATTCTGCAGCTAAACAAATTCAGAAGTGCGATTAAATATGGCTTGTTCACAAACGGTATTATTCCAAAATATCTTATTTCTAATCGTAGGATATAACTAAAAAACCATATAAAAAAGATATGCACCAATCAAAAAAATAGACCAAACTTCCTAAAGAAGTCTGGCCTTTTTTACTATCATGATGATGATAACTCTTTATCTTTAAGAATTACATCGTGCGCCCCACCCTCTTTGATACTAGTAGCAGAAACGAGAGTAATTCTTGCTTTTTGCTGTAAATCATTAATAGAAAGCGCACCGCAATTACACATTGTAGATTTTACCTTATGAACTGTAATATCTAAATTATCCTTAAGCTTGCCCGCATATGGTACATAGGAGTCAACGCCTTCTTCAAATCCTAGCTTAGAATCTCCACCCATGTCATATCTCTGCCAGTTTCTCGCACGGTTAGAGCCTTCACCCCAGTATTCTTTAACAAAGTTTCCTCCAACCTTAATCTTTCTGGTAGGACTTTCATCAAATCTAGCAAAGTATCTTCCAAGCATTACAAAATCAGCACCCATTGCAAGCGCCAGTACAATATGATAATCGTGTACTATGCCGCCGTCCGAACATATTGGAATGTAGATGCCTGTTTCATTAAGGTATTCTTCTCTAGCAGCATTAACTTCAATCAAAGATGACGCCTGTCCACGTCCTATACCCTTTTGCTCTCTGGTAATACAGATTGAGCCTCCACCGATACCAACCTTTATAAAATCGGCACCCGCATTTGCCAAGTATCTGAAACCCTCTCTATCAACTACATTACCAGCCCCTACCTTGACAGATTCACCATAGTTTTCCTTAATCCATTTAATAGTATCACTCTGCCATTCGCTATAACCATCAGAAGAATCTATGCATACTATATCAACACCTGCATTTACAAGTGCAGTAACTCTTTCTTTATAGTCTCTAGTATTTATTCCTGCTCCAACAATAAGTCTCTTGTTCTTATCCAATAATTCATATGGGTTTTCCTTATGACTATCGTAGTCTTTTCTAAATACAAAATACATAAGCCTTTGGTTGCTGTCTATAATAGGCAAACAATTAAGCTTGTGCTCCCATATCATATCGTTAGCTTCTTTTAATGAAATACCTTCTTCTCCATAAATTAAATTCTCAAATGGAGTCATAAAGTTCTTGATTTTATCATCAAGTGAAGCTCTACTCAATCTATAATCTCTGCTTGTTACAATTCCAACAAGCTTTCCATTTGCAGTTCCGTCTTCAGTGATAGCTATTGTTGAATGCCCTGTCTGGTCTTTTAGCTTAACTACCGCAGCAAGAGTATCGTCAGGACTTAAATTGCTGTCGCTAACTACAAACCCTGCCTTATGTTTTTTTACTTTTCTGACCATTTCCGCCTGACTCTCTATGCTTTGTGAACCAAAAACAAATGATATTCCACCGCATTTTGCAAGACCAATGGCCATATTATGGTCTGAAACAGACTGCATAATGGCTGAAGCTATTGGTAAATTAAGCTCTAAAGATGCCTTTTCACCTTTTTTAAACTTAACTATAGGTGTCTTTAACGATACGTTGGACGGTATGCATTCTTTTGTGCTCAGATTTGGTACTAATAGGTATTCACTAAATGTCCTTGAGGGCTCATTATAAAAAAAAGCCATTTCTTTTTATCCTCCTGTACTCAATAGTTTATAATTTTAGCAAGATTTTTCTTACACACCATTGTTATAAAAAAGCAAAGAACATTTTAGAGTTCTTTGCTCATTTTTCTAATCAATAAATACGCTCATAGGGTTATATTTTTTTAATGATTCCAGCATTTTTTGAGTAGGTTCAAAGAATACTACTGTCTTCTCTCCGTCTTTAACTAAGGTGCCAAAATACACATCTGGAGAATTCAATGAAGAAACTGTTATAAGCTTCTTCTTTATATTTTGGACGTTATAATCATACTTAGGGCCTGACTTCTTTGCAATTATTTCAAAATCCTTAGCAGTTGCGGAAAAGATTCTTTTTCTCTTTCTCTGAGCAATTATTTTATCTATATCCAAATCGCCATTTGTTACGATATATTCGTACTCAATATTTCTACCCTTTATAAGGATATAGGCTATCCATATAATACCGCATCCCAGCAATGGAAAAAATGCACTTAGCGCGCTAATTGACATAATAAATAATATCAGACATAAAGATAATATTACTAGTCCAAAAATAAATGCATAGTCGTTAATTGATTTTTTCTGCTTTACAATTTTCTCTAAAAAAATATCCACTTTACTAACCTCCCCGTATACGTTAAAGAGCATTATAATATATAGTCAAGCCATAATTAAGTACAAATATTAGAAAATTCAAAAAAGTATTTTCAGAATATATAAAATGTAAGTACTAGTTAATCCATCCTTAGTAAAAATATTATGTTAAACTAAAATAAATATTTTACATAAATAGCTTTCTATAAATAATAATAAATTAATCATACAATATCAAGTATTTTTTTACAATCTAATAAAAAAAGAGGACAAGCTTTCATACCTGTCCCCTCATTTTAGCAATCTTAGTACATGCCACCCATTCCGCCTGGCATTCCTCCACCCATTGCTGGTGCTTCTGGTTCAGGCTTATCTGCAACAACGCTCTCAGTAGTAAGAACCATTGCAGCCACAGATGCAGCATTTTGAAGAGCTGATCTTGTAACCTTAGCTGGGTCAACAATACCTTCTTCAATCATATTAATGTATTTTTCATTCAATGCATCAAAACCAATACCCTTAGCTGATGCCTTTATCTTATCAACTATTACTGAACCCTCGAGACCTGCATTAGCAGCTATCTGTCTAACTGGTTCTTCTAAAGCACGAAGAATTATCTGTACGCCAGTCTTTTCATCGCCTTGAGTTGTATCAAGAAGCTTTGCAACTTCAGGAATAACATTGATAAGAGCAGTTCCACCACCTGCAACAATACCCTCTTCAACAGCGGCTCTTGTAGCAGCAAGTGCATCTTCAATTCTTAACTTCTTTTCCTTCATTTCAGTTTCAGTAGCAGCACCAACCTGAATTACTGCAACTCCGCCTGAAAGCTTAGCAAGTCTTTCCTGAAGCTTTTCTCTATCAAAATCTGAAGTAGTGTCCTCAATCTGAACCTTGATTGAAGCTATTCTGTTCTTGATTTCTTCCTGGCTTCCTGCGCCATCTACTATTATAGTATTTTCCTTTTGGATAATAACCTGTCTAGCTCTACCAAGCTGAGCAAGAGTAGTCTCCTTGAGCTCTAAGCCCAATTCTTCAGTGATAACTTCACCACCAGTCAAAACAGCTATATCCTGTAACATAGCCTTTCTTCTGTCACCAAAGCCAGGCGCCTTAACTGCTACACAAGTAAATGTTCCTCTTAGCTTATTAACGATAAGGGTTGAGAGCGCTTCGCCTTCAATGTCTTCTGCGATAATGAGCAGCTTCTTTCCCTGCTGAACAATCTGCTCAAGAATAGGAAGAATTTCCTGAATGTTAGTGAGTTTCTTGTCTGTAATAAGAATGTATGGATCGTCCAAAACAGCTTCCATCTTTTCAGTATCAGTAATCATGTATGCTGAGAGGTATCCTCTGTCAAACTGCATACCTTCAACTACTTCTAGGCTAGTTCCCATACTCTTTGATTCCTCAACAGTGATAACACCGTCGTTTGTAACCTTTTCCATTGCATCAGCAATAAGGCTACCTATAACATCATCGTTAGCTGATATTGCTGCAACTCTAGCAATATCCTGCTTTCCGTTAATTTTCTGACTATTTTCCTTAATACCAGCAACTGCTGTATCAACTGCCTTTGCAAGTCCCTTTTTAAGTATCATTGGGTTTGCACCAGCTGCAACGTTCTTCATACCTTCTCTGATAATAGCCTGAGCTAACAGAGTAGCTGTAGTAGTACCATCACCTGCTACATCATTAGTTTTTGTAGCAACTTCTTTTACTAGCTGTGCTCCCATATTTTCAAACTTGTCTTCAAGTTCAATTTCTTTTGCAATTGTAACGCCATCATTAGTAATAAGTGGTGAACCAAACTTTTTGTCCAAAACTACGTTTCTTCCCTTTGGTCCTAGTGTAACCTTAACTGTATCTGCTAACTGATTAACACCTTTTTCAAGTGCGCGTCTAGCCTCTTCGCCAAATTTAATATCCTTAGCCATGTTAAAAACCCTCCCGTTTTCCTATATTAAAGAACTATCGCAAGAATGCTCTTCTGCTCAAGTATTGTATACTCCTGTCCATCAACCTTTACTTCTGTTCCTGCATACTTGCTAGTAAGTACCTTGTCGCCAACCTTAACTTCCATCTTTACTTCTTCAGTTCCAGGTCCAACGGCAACAACTTCTGCAACCTGTGGTTTTTCTTTTGCTGCACCTGTTAAAATAATACCGCTCTTAGTAGTTTCTTCGCATTCCAGCATCTTGATAACTACTCTATCTCCTAATGGCTTAATATTCATTGTATTACCTCCTTATTATTCTTACTGTTAGCACTCACTATAGTTGAGTGCTAATTATTATATTATATATTGAATTAAAGATAATCAAATTTGCACACGTCATAATTACAGTCATTTTAGACCATTTAAATTAATTATGCCCACATTTCTCTGTATTTCTTCATTTTAAATAAATTATCTTAGAATTTCTATATCTTGATATGATTTTCTAAAATCTTTATTGTTCTATTGAGAGATTGTAATGTGACATTATATTTGTCAGCAAGCTCTTGACTTGTCATATCAATAAAATTCTCACTGCAGTATATATATTCCATTACAGCAGCACAAACATCAACCTCAGAAATATCAATAAACGTCTTACTGTTTTTATTATCTAGAAATCTTGATAATATCCTTTCTATTTCCTTGTCATAGTGCTTTGAATATATTATCTCTTTATGCTCTACAGCACTCCTAACTATAGAAGTATATGGTTTTTGCAATTTTTTATACTTATTGTCCTTTATTTGTGACAGACTACAATGAATGTCTGGTGAACACTCTATAGTCTTTTCCTCTGCGAACAACACTAGGATATCATTAAACTCTCTACGCATATCTAACTCGCCACCACTGCCTATCTTAGCCATAAGTTTATCTGACCATTCCTTTAGGCGTTCATTTGCAGCAGCAATAGATATAATGTTCTGCATCTCTATCGAATAACATTCGTAGTTAACTGCTACAAAGGCTAAAAGTAATACCGCATAAACCAGCTCATCACAAAAAATTACAATTTGTTTTTTCAAGAAAAGCACTAGCTCCTTATGCCTTTTAAAAGCAATCAGAGTAGCAGCCACAGATAACACATCTCGTCTGTCTGTCATTTGAAGGCTAACCAGTTGTCCGAGCTCCTTATCCAATACAGTTGACCGTCTTCTTTTTGCATTCACAATGTATGCCCTTAGACAACTAGCCCATACATTCTGGGGCTCTAGCAAAAGGACTGACTTATTTATATATATAGACTTATTTAGCTCTCCCTTTAAAAGGTGTACTAAAGTCAAAAGGTTTCTTGCTTCTAGGTTTGCTGAGTTTGCTATAATAGCTTTATATAATTTGGCTTCTGCAATCTCAAGGTTACCTTTTTCAAACATTTTGACTGCATCTGAGTAATTGCTTTTCGATACTTTTATAAACTTTTTATCGTGAGAAACTTCATTGTAAAGCTTTAGGTAGAATATCATCTCTGATACTTCCTCACTGAATTCTCCCTCTGAATCGAAAACATTATACCTTTCAAAATATTCAGCAGCCTTTTTTATATCTCCTAACTCAAAATGATTGCAGGCCAATCCAAAATAACATTCAGTAATGGTTGGATCATGATGCAACAGCAAATCTGCAAAAATTCTGTTGGCTTCTCTTGGGCGCCTCATTTCAGAAAGAAAACACGCCATGTTAAAACTATATTCCGTATTATCAGGTTCAATTTTAGATGCCTTGAGAAGATACTTATATGCATCATTAAGATTTCTTTTATTTGCACATCTCAAACCCTTACTAAAGTAAAATTCAGGATTATTTCTGTAGTCGTTTAAGCTTAGTAGATTATTCTTCAAATTATCTTCTTCCTTTTAATTCTTTATATATGTCTTCCAGCTTCAAGCCTCTCTCCACCAAAAGAACCATAAGATGATACATCAAATCGGACACCTCATACCTAAGTTCATCCTTGGAGTTATTCTTCGCAGCAATAATAACCTCAGCAGTTTCTTCTCCAACCTTTTTAAGTATCTTATCAATTCCCTTTGTAAACAGGTAGTTAGTATATGAGCCTTCTTTTGGATTTATTGTGCGGTCTACAATTACATCATAGACCTCTTGTAGAATAGCAGCTGAATCACATTCCTCTATAATATCATTATTCTCTTGCCACTGTCCATTACTCATTGCCCTGAAAAAGCAAGTTTTATTTCCTGTATGGCAAGCAGCATCAACCTGTTCTGCTTCAACTAATAGGGTATCCCCATCACAGTCGAGTTTGATTTGCTTAACTAATTGAAAGTGACCTGATGTTTCTCCTTTTAACCACAGCTGATTTCGGCTTCTGCTAAAATAGTGAACCTTGCCTGTTTCAACAGTCTTTTTAAATGCCTCTACGTTCATATATGCTAGCATAAGCACTTCTTTTGATTTATAGTCCTGTGTTACTACAGGTACAAGACCTTTTTCGTCGAATTTAATCTGTTCTAGTAATGTGTTCATAATTAATCCCCTTTTCTTATATAATATACAGTTATAAAATTTGATTAATTTTTAACCTGTTAGTAATAGCAGATTACTTAAGAATTTTTTATCTCATTCTTACTTCAATGTCATTTTTATTGAGGTATCTTTTCAAATCCATGATTTCCATTTCTCTGAAGTGAAATAAAGAAGCTGCAAGTACTGCATCAGCCTTTCCAACAGTAAGTGCATCTTTGAAGTGCTCCATTGTACCTGCCCCGCCAGAAGCAATGACAGGAATTTTTACACTCTCGGATATTGTTCTTGTCAGCTCAATATCGTAACCATCCTTGGTACCGTCCTTGTCCATGCTGGTCAACAGAATCTCGCCCGCACCACGCTTCTCAGCTTCAATTGCCCATTCAACAGCGTCCTTACTTGTATTGATACGTCCACCATTTAAGTATGCGTCCCAGCCACTGCCATCCTGCCTTCTCTTGGCATCTATAGCTACAACAACACACTGGCTACCAAACTTCCAAGCAGCTTCAGATATAAGTTCAGGCCTCTTTAAGGCAGCAGAGTTTATTCCTACCTTGTCAGCTCCCGCCTTTAAAATTTGTCTGAAGTCCTCGGCCTCCCTAATACCCCCTCCAACTGTAAAGGGTATAAAAACTTGTTCAGCAACCCTACTAACCACGTCCAACATTATGGCTCTTGCATCAGAAGAAGCCGTAATATCCAAAAAGGTCAATTCATCAGCCCCAGCTTTATCATAAAAAGCAGCTGCTTCTACAGGGTCTCCTGCATCTATTATATTCACAAACTGAACGCCTTTAACTACACGTCCAGCATGCACATCAAGGCAAGGTATAATTCTTTTTGTCAGCATATATTACTCCTCATACAATACTAAGCATGTTTACCAAGCATGTTTGCCAAGCATATTTATTTAAATTTGATCACTACTCACAATGTCTTAAATACTTATTTTAATGCTTCTACCAAATCAACAGCGCCTGTATAAAGAGCCTTACCAACAATAACGCCCTTAACTCCAGTGGTTCTCAACGCTTTTATATCCTCAAGGCAGCTAACTCCACCTGAGGCAATAACATCTATTGAAACTGCCTTGGCCATCTCAGTCATGGCGGAAAGATTTGGGCCTGAAAGCATTCCATCTCTAGCGATATCAGTATATATTATAGTTTTAGCACCAAGTGCCTCCACTGTTTTTGCAAACTCAATAGCATTCAGGTTACTGGTTTCTTCCCACCCTGAAATTGCAACCATTCCCTGCTTTGCATCAATTCCTACCGCGATTTTATCGGGGTAGTTCATCAGTGCGTATTTAAGCAGCTGCTGATTCTGAACGGCAGAAGTCCCCAATATCAAGCGACTCACACCCAAAGCAAGTAATTTCTCTATTGTCTCTATACTTCTAATCCCTCCTCCAACCTGTACAGGTATAGAAAGAGCCTTACATATGTCTCCGATCACTGTTTGATTCTCTGATTGCCCGCTTCTGGCACCATCTAGATCAACCACGTGTAAATATTGTGCTCCCAGGGCTTCCCATTTCCTTGCCATATCTACCGGGCTATTAGAAAATACGGTAACTTGGCTATAGCTCCCCTGAGAAAGTCTAACACATTCACCACCAATAATATCAATTGCCGGATAAATTATCATTTGAACTCCCCCCTACATATTGAAGCAAAATTTCTGAGAATATTCAATCCTACATCCCCGCTTTTTTCAGGATGAAATTGTGTCCCCATTATATTTTTGTAGCTCACAGCTGCCCCAAACTCAATACCATATATACTGGTTGCAGCTATACTCTTATTGCATATATCGTCCAAGCAATAGGAATGAACAAAATATACAAAGCTATCTTCCGCGATACCCTTAAATAGTGTAGTGTCATTTTTTATACTGATATTGTTCCAACCCATGTGCGGTACTTTAAGGCCCATATCCAGTGGAAACTGGTGAATACCACCATCTATAAGTCCTAATCCCTGTACCTGCTCTGTGCCTTCAGTACTATACTCAAATAGTAGCTGCATACCTAGGCAAATACCTAAAAGAGGAGTTCCCTTATCAGCAACCTGCTTTATAGTTGAAACCATTCCACTGTTAACCAGACCTTGCATAGCATCGGCAAATGCTCCAACTCCAGGCAGAATAACACCATCGGCTGACAAAATTTCACCTTTGTCAGCCGTGATAATAGATTGTTCGCCTATAAAACTGAAAGCCTTATTAACCGAAGCCAGATTTCCCACTCCATAATCAATTATTGCAATCATAGTTTATCCAACCTTTTAAAATGATTTACCAGTCAATCTTTCATATGCTTCTATGTATTTAGCAGCAGTATTATCAATAACATCCTGCGGAAGTTTTGGTGCAGGAGGTTGTTTATTCCAATCAAGTGTTTCTAAATATTCTCTCAAAAACTGCTTATCAAAGCTTTTCTGAGCTCTACCTGGCTGGTAGTCATCCATTGCCCAGAATCTAGAGGAATCAGGTGTAAACATTTCATCAGCTACAACTAACTCTCCATCAAAAATCCCAAACTCAAACTTTGTATCTGCAAGTATAAGTCCCTTGCTCTCTGCATGCTTGCTCGCCTTGAGGTATAGATTAATGCTTGCTTCTTTTAGTTTGGTTGCCATTTCAACACCAATCTTTTCACATAGATATTCGAAGGAAACGTTGATATCATGACCTTCCGATTCCTTTGTTGATGGAGTGAATATTGGCTCAGGCAGTTTGTCAGCCTGCTTTAGTCCAGCTGGCAGCTTTATGCCACATACCGTTCCAGTTTGCTGGTATTCCTTGAGTCCTGACCCCTCAAGATAACCTCGTACTATGCATTCTGCAGATAGCATCTCAACCTTCTTTACTAGCATTGACCTACCCTGAAGCTCTTCCTTGAATTCTGACAATCCCATAGGGTACTCACTTACGTCAGTAGTGATTACGTGATTGCCTATTACATCCTTGGTATAATCAAACCAAAATGCAGATATGCTGTTCAAAACCTTACCCTTGTTTGGGATTAATTCATCAAATACTACATCAAATGCAGAAATTCTGTCCGTTACCACTATAAGCAGCTTATCGCCCAAATCATATACATTTCTTACCTTTCCCTTAATGAATAAAGGGAGCTTGATAAAATCTGTGTTGTTGATTAACATCTTCGGCCCTCCAATTTTACAATAAATATAAGTTAATGGTTATAAAGTAAATTATATTAAAAGAATTCTTTAAAGAACCCCTTTTGTTGACATTACTCCAACAATTCTGCTGTCGTACTGTGTTGCTTCGTCCAAAGCCTTCCCAAAAGCCTTAAACATTGCTTCAATGATATGGTGACAGTTTTTTCCGTGTATAAGCCTGATATGTAGAGTCAAACCGGCATTTACTGCAACTGCCCTGAAAAACTCCTCCACCATTTGAGTATCAAACTGACCTACCATTGGTGCAGACATTTCAGCATCAAAAACTAAGTATGGTCTATCGCTAATGTCCAATACAACCTGTACAAGCGCTTCATCCATAGGAACAAAAGAATTCCCATAGCGCTTTATAGATTTCTTGTCCCCAACTGCCTGCTTTATAGCCTTGCCAAGTGCGATGCCGGTGTCCTCAATGGTGTGATGGCAGTCAACGTGGACATCACCTGCAACATCTATGATTGAATTAAAAAATCCGTGTTTGGAAAAGAGTACAAGCATATGGTCAAAAAAACCTACGCCAGTATTTACATTGCTATCGCCCCTACCGTCGAGATTGATTTCCACTTTTATTTGTGTTTCCTTAGTGTTTCTGTTTACTATTCCCTCTCGCAAATGTATTCCTCCTTTATTTTACATCCCGAACTATTTTCATTCATTTCATTAAAATGTTCGCTTATTTATTATAGCAGATAGATATTAGTTCATCAAGCAAAATGCTATTTTGCTCATGAGTACCAATACTTAATCGAAGGCAGTCATTCAACAATGGATTTGTACCAAATGATCTAACAAAAATGCCCTTTTCACACAGCTTTTTATATACCTCAATGCTGTTTTCTATCTTTACCAACAGGAAATTAGCGTGTGAAGGGTATACTTTTGCTCCATCTATTTTAGAAATTTCTGTGAATAGCCAATCTCTTTCACAGTTTAGATAATCAATCTTACTCTGAATATCCTTTTGTTCTTCAAATATCAGCAGGGCTATTTTTTGAGATAATGAACTGATATTATAGGGTGGTTTTGCAATCTTTACGGCTTTGGCCAATTTGGCGCACGATAGACTGTAGCCACATCTTAGTCCTGCAAGGCCATATGCCTTTGAAAAGGTTTTGAGCACCAGAAGGTTTTCATATTGATTTATATATGGAATAACAGAAACATCACAGAACTCAGCATATGCTTCATCCACAATGATTATTGCTTTTTTACAATATTGAACTATGTCAAGAACATCCTCTTTGCTCATAATGCTGCCTGTTGGATTATTGGGGTTACAGATATACACAAGCTTGGGGTGTTCTTCATCGTAAGTCTTTTTAATCAATTCCTTTGAGTAACTATATCCATAGTCAATATCAAGAGAATATTTAACTGGTATACCCCCTGCAATAATACATGCGTCCTTATACATACTGAATGATGGGGCTGGAAAAAGCACTTTGTCCTCACAGCCGATAAAAACATTGGTTATGACTTGTATAAGCTGGTCTGAACCAGTGCCCACCAATATCCCGTCCTTGCTGATATTCCAGTACTCTGCCAACTGATTTCTCAGCTCGTTTGAATCGGAATCGGGATATAAGTTTAGCTCTGGGTTGTCTCTTATATAATCTGCTAACTTTATTCTAACACTTTCCGGCATGTTAAATGGGCTTTCATTGGCATCCAATTTTATCTTGTATGGCTGCTGATTTGCATCATATGGAATATACGACCTGAGCTCAGGCCTTATTAATTGTTCTATCATAAGCTGTTTCTCCTTTTATTACGCAATAGCTGTTCAAAAAAATTCTGTTATAAATAACGAGGCAGTAGTCACGAAAGCTACTATTCTTTTACCCTAACACTTATTGCATTTGCATGGGCATCCAGCAATTCAGCCTGTGCAAACCTCACAATATCCTCTGAAACTTTCATCAATGCATCTTTGTTATAATATATCAGGCTGGACTTTTTGATAAACTGATCCACGTTTACAGGGGAAGAGAATCTAGCCGTTCCGCTTGTAGGCAATACATGACTTGGACCAGCAAAATAATCCCCCAGAGGCTCGGGAGAATACTCCCCTACAAAGATAGCCCCAGCATTTTTTATCTTTCCGACCAAGGATAGTGGCTCTTTTGTGCATAGCTCCAAGTGTTCGGGTGCAATACTATTTGATACACGTATTGCATCATCCATGTTATCCACCAAAATAGCATATCCATAATCTCTAAGGGAGCACTCAGTTATTTGATTCCTGGAAAGTACCTCTAGCTGTTTTTTAATTTGTTCTTCAACACGGCCTATTAGCTCTTCGCTATCAGTAATCAATACAGAGGACGCCAGCTTGTCGTGCTCTGCCTGTGATAGCAAGTCTGCTGCAATATATGAAGGTGTTGCAGTATTATCTGCAATAACCAGAATCTCACTCGGGCCCGCAAACATGTCAATGTCGCAGTCCCCAAATACAAGCCTCTTGGCAGTAGCAACAAATACATTGCCGGGCCCCACGATCTTGTCAACCTTAACTATGCTCTCAGTGCCATATGCGAGTGCTGCTATAGCCTGGGCTCCTCCTAGCTTATATACTTCATCTACTCCCGCAATATCTGCAGCTACTAGCATTGCAGGGTTTGTAGTAGCATCAGAAGATGGAGGTGTACACATAACAAGCCTCTTTACGCCCGCAACCTTAGCAGGAACAGCTGTCATTAGTACCGATGAAATAAGAGGCGCAGTTCCGCCCGGCACGTATAAACCAACGCTTTCTATCGGGCTTACTAACTGACCCAGCATTGTCCCATCAGGCTTAGTGTCAATCCAGCTATTTTGAAGCTGTTTTTGATGAAACTCAGCTATGTTTTTTTGTGCCTTTTTTATAGTTTCAATAAGCTCTGCGTCAACTTTTCTATAAGCAGCTTCTATTTCCTGTTTTGAAACTCGAATGCCACATCCAGACAAATCTGCCTTATCTAATTTCTGAGTATATGAGTAAAGCGCCTTGTCTCCATCCTCTTGAACACTTTTTATAATATCCATTACAATGTTCATTACATCATTATTACTATTTGAGCCAGTTCTTCGGAAAAGCTTGTTGTATAATTGTGCCTCCTGCTGTGTGTTCCCGTTTCTTAAATCAAGCTTATTTAACATTTTTCCACCTCTCAAGCATTATTTCTTATCGAGCTGCATACGAACCCCATCAATAATATTCTGTATTCTCTCATTTTCCATCTTCATGCTGACTCTGTTAACTACCATTCTTGCACTGATATCCGCGATTGTATCCAACACTACCAGACCATTTTCCTTTAACGTTCTGCCGCTTTCAACAACGTCAACAATTACTTCTGAAAGCCCCACTAGAGGTGCTAGCTCAACAGAACCGTTCAGCTTAATTATTTCAACACTTTCTCTTCTGCTATTTTCAAAGTAATTTCTTGCAATATTAGGATACTTTGTAGCGACTCGTTTAATATTTAATTCATCTATCTTGCCTGCCATATCAGCAGGTCCGGCAAGCGCCATTCTGCAGGCTGCAAACCCAAGGTCCAGCACCTCATAAAGATGCCTGCCCTCTTCTAGCAATGTGTCTTTACCGACTATTCCTATATCAGCTGCCCCGTATTCAACATATGTAGGAACATCTGCGGGTTTTGCAAGAAAAAACTTTATCTTATTTTTCTCATCGTGCAATATCAGTTTTCTAGATGACCCTTTTAACTCTGTACAATCTATTCCTATAGCTTCAAATAATTCTACTGAAAGCTCTGTAAGTCTTCCCTTTGAAAGGGCAATAGTCAAATATCTCATATATATCCCTCAATTCTGTCAGTTAATTCTATTTAAACTTTTTATTTAACCCACTAAAACTATATATCAGCGACAAATAAAACCAAGCTATTTAATTAGCTCACTTATACTTGTGGTATTTACGGTATTATTTAACAAATCCAAAACCCTGATGTTATCATTACCGGCAATAAATATCATTCCATTGATAGCTCTTGCTTTAGCATATTCAACGCCTTGCTGTTCTCCCTCTTCACAGAGCAGCGAATCTATTTTAAGGCCCGATTGCCTAAAGCTGTCAGCCAGCTTGAATGCGAGCTTTCTAGTTTCTTTTGTATAGCACACTAGCGTATCGCAGGCAGGTTTCTTGTTGAGAAGTGATTGCTTTTCCAGTGCGGTCATCAGCATGTTGATTCCTAATGAGAAGCCTGTTGCGGGGCAGCTTCTTCCAAAGCTTTCAGTAAGAGCATCGTATCTTCCACCAGATAATATCGGGAAGCCTATTCCATTAGTAAAGCCTCTAAAGATTATACCTGTATCATAATTTAACCCCTTCAACATACCAAGGTCAACTGATATATAATCCAAAAGTTCATAATCTCCCAGAATGGCTATTACTTCTTCTATATTTGCAAGTGCATTGAGACAACGAGCATTTAAGGTTTTCTCCTTGACTTCGTTAATAACTTCTATAGAGCCAAACATCCCGGGAAGCTTTAGGAACAAATCCTTCAAAGCGTTATCCATCTCATATTTATTCATAACCTCAGATACTGCAACAAAGTCTTTTCTATCTATAAGTCTAGCTACCTTCTCCATATCCTCAGAAGTAAATCCTGCATCCTCAGCCAAACCTTTAAAAAATTCTACTTGCCCTATATCAATCTTAAAATCAGCTAACCCAGAAGTCTGCAACGTTTTTATAGCCATAGCTATTATTTCAGCATCCCTCTCAGCAGAAGAATCTCCTACGATTTCTACTCCTGCTTGAGTAAATTCATTCTGTCTTCCCCCTCCAACTTCATTAAACCTAAATACGTTTCCAATGTATGAATATTTGATAGGAAGGCTGACATTTGCATTCTTTGTAGCAGTAATTCGGGCTACTGGGACAGTTATATCGGGCCTAAGCACTAAAATTCTACCCTTCTGGTCAAAGAATTTCACCATGGATTCTTGCGCAAAATGCTCAATCTCAGAAGAAAAAACATCAAAAAACTCGATTGTAGGACTTTCAATCTCATTAAATCCATACGCTCTGAACAAGTCTCTGATATTCATTTCAATATCCTTCTTTGTATAGCACTCATCAAATAAAATGTCCTGCACTCCATCCGGAGTATATATCTTCCAATTTGACATAATTGACCCCCACCTTATATTAACGTAGATTTTTAACTAAAAAGACTATATATAAGTATAATGTTCTAAAAACAACTACTAACTCACTTTACCTCACTAAACTGATAAATTAGTAAATTAATAAATTGTTTTAATTATATTTTATTTTAACTTACTAGTCAATAGTACTAAATAAAGTAATTGAATTCTAGTCTAGCCGATATAAAATGAATAATAAAGAAAATTGGTAGATGTATTTGCATAAATATGATAATATAGTATCAAGCAATGTCGAATGCTGACGATTAATGGTTAAATATAGGTATAATAAACTTTACATAGTGAGGATTTCTTATGCTTGAAACTATATTGTTTGCTTTCCTTTTTGCAAAAATCAAGGGATATAAAGTAAAGCCATTATTCAAAATATGGTGTATATATCCTCCACTTATTTTTACAGTATATTATATATTCTTAAACATTAAAATTATATTAGGTTATTATGGGGCTATACAGTATGCTTCAATAATCGAAACCTTTTATATTTTATCATTTATACCATTAATTCTGAAGCTAAAACTATATAAAAGTGCAATCTGGGGCTCATTAGCGATATTTACTGGGTCATTGCTTAACAAAATTGCAATGTTTTATAATGGTGGCAAAATGCCAGTATTCCCTTCTTTGTCGTATATAACGGGCTATGTAAAACCCGACTCCTTCACAAAGGTAAACGATATACATATTTTGGGCGACAGCAATACTCAGCTTAAATTTCTAACGGATATCTTTGATTTAGGTTATAGTATTTTGAGTGTTGGTGATATATTCATAAGGCTTTTTACTTTTATAATTTTATATAATTCAATAAAAACTATGAAAGGACGGGCTACCTCATATGCTTAAAATTACGTTATTTGAGTTTATTGTTAGGGGTATACCAGAGGAATTCTTATTTGTATTTGCGGTATATACATTTACTAGAACAGCTATTAATTTAAAAAGATACTTAATTGCTAGCGGTGTATTTTGGATCTCTGAATATTTTATAAGATCCCTTCCCATTCAATACGGAATAAACACTGTTATCGGATTAATTGCTTTAATAATAATAGCGATAGGAATATGTAAAATTGATACCGTAAAGTCTATCCGAGCTGGTATTATTGCATTCCTTCTCTGCTTTTTATGTGAGGGTATAACAATTTTGCTTATTAATTTTATTCTTCGACTAGATCTAAATGCTATAATGGGCGATCCTATTTTAAAAACGCTGTATGGACTTCCTGCACTGCTGATTTTCGGAATAGTTACGGGTTTATATTATTATAAGCTTCACAAGAATGATAAATTGGCATGTATAGAATTGAGCAACTAGCCAAATCAATATCAGATAAAATCAGTGCAGAAGTAGTCCTTAGTGATGATCAAAAAGAGGTCATTGCATATGGAATAGTGGCTTGTTTACAAACAATTTTTTCATTTGGATTAATAGTTCTCTGCGGACTTATATTTAATATCTTACCTGAGACACTTATTATTGCTTTTAGCATAAGCATACTAAGGAAATACTCAGGTGGCGCACATGCTAGTTCTCCAACTAGATGCTCAATAATAGGTACTATAGTAGCTGTTGGAATGGCCGCTTTTGTAGCTTATGTAATGCAGCCATTTTTAAACTTATGCGTTATATTTATTAGCGCAATTATTACCTTTACCACAGCTTTTTATTTAATTTATAAACTAGCACCCGTGGACAGTCCACAAAAACCAATAAAAACAAAAAAGAAGAAGCATAAATTGAAAAGAGCTTCACTTTCGGTACTGCTTGTTTATTTATTTATTATAGCTATAAATAGTATTGTTTATCTAAATACCAAAGTAATGTTCTATAATATAATTTCGTTTTGTATCTGTCTTGGCATGACTTGGCAAGCATTCACACTAACTCGTGGAGGCCATCTTATATTTATATATATAGATGCTATCATTAAAAGCCATGAAAGGAGGCGTAATCAATGAAAAAGTACTTGTTTACTCTAGCAGCTACATTAATGACTATGGTTGCTGCTCTGGTGGCTTCTTCGGCATGCATTTGGTTGGCATACCAGCCTAATGAACCTATTTGCTTAAGAGATGAATAAGTTAAGTAAGTATGGAGCTTAAGACCAGTATAATGCTGGTCTTGAGCTTATGCCCTTCAAAAACCTAGCGAGAAAATATACGTTTACATAAAATTTCACTTCATAGCATTAAAGGAGTTTTGCTAATATGAAAACGGGTCATTCCAAACAAATATCCGATATTATTTCAGTGGTAAAAGTAGCGGCATTACTGCTTTCAAGTATTGCTTTCTTTCAATACTTTACGGATAAAAACATTGTAACAAATGTTCTTGAAGGAAATAATTACTTCTATTTTCAGCTTTTTTTGGTAAGCTGTTTAATATTGACCTTAGTATATTTTATTTGGACATTTTCTACTATTAATAGATTTAAGCCCAAACAACTATATTCTGTGAGAATAATCGAAAATGCTGTACTTATGATAATATTTATAATTGCAATTATTTTCTCTGGAGCTTATAAGAGTCAATTTAAGTTTATATTACTATTTTTGATAATAACATCAACAATACAGCTTGGCTACAAGCCTGGTCTTATTTTCGCTGTTATTTCTTCAATCTCAATCCTATCTATTGATATTATTTTTTTAAGAGGTAATGAAATTAATATATATTTTCAGCAGGATTTAATTCTAGCAGGTGTATTTTTGCTCTCTAGTTGGATTCTAGGCTTTTATGTGAAAATCGCAAATGAGAATATTAATGAACTAAAATCATTAGCGTGTGAGGACGGTATCACGGGACTATATAATCATAGGTACTTTTATGACTCATTGAGAGAATGTATAAATGTATGTGATAAAAATCTTCAGTCTGTAAGCGTGCTTTTTATGGATATAGATTTTTTTAAAAACTATAATGATCTTTACGGGCATCAAATGGGTGATGAAGTAATAAAGATAATCGGAAATATATTAAAAGATGTATCTAGAGAACACGACATTGCGGCCAGGTATGGGGGAGAAGAATTTGCAATGATTTTGCCTAATACTTGCGAACAAGAAGCTTTAGGAATTGCAGAGAAGATAAGAAAGACTATTGAGGCCACACCCTTTTTTGGTGAAGAAAACCAGCCTAACGGTAAACTAACAATATCTATAGGGGTCTCAATATATCCTGAAAAGGCAAAGAGCGATTTAGAATTAATTAAGAGCGCAGATGACGCCCTCTATAGAGCTAAATTTTTCAATAAAAACAGGGTTGAGAGCTATACTTCAGTACTTGATGATATAAAGAAAGATATAGATGAAAATCACATCGAGATTGTAAGTACAATAAAAACCTTAATAAGCGTCATTAATGCTAAAGATAGATATACCTATGGGCATGTAGAGAGAGTTGTGTATTATTGTAAGCTGCTTGCAAATGAGCTTAACCTGAGCCCAACACAAAAGAAGCAGCTTATATATGGTGCTTATATGCACGATGTTGGAAAAATAAATGTATCAAAAGAGATTCTAGTAAAAAAAATGCCACTAAACCAAGATGAATGGGAAATTATTAAACAGCACCCACAAAACGGAGAAGAAATCATTAGGCCTGTTAAGACATTGAAGGATATAGCTCCTATTATTCTTCACCACCATGAAAGATATGACGGAAAGGGTTATCCGGATGGCTTGAAAGGGGAGGAAATTCCTTATTTAGCAAGGGTATTGGCTGTTGTGGATAGTTTTGATGCAATGACCTCTAATAGACCCTATAACAAGAGAATGACTTACCTTGAAGCTACTGAAGAACTAAAGAGATGCAAAAATACTCAATTTGATGCTAAAATTGCAGATGCTTTTATAAATGTCATCAAGGAGAACAAAGGATGCTTAAATATATAAATATAGCTGCCTTACGAGGGGCAGCTATATTTATATACATTTCTTCTTAACGCACTCACACTCTTCTTAACGCACTCACACTCTTTTTTACTATGAATAAAAATCTCTTTGCCTTAACTATTTTCGCCATGTGTTTTATATACTCTTCAAATTAGCCATTGAAGCCATAAGGCGTTTCATTCCAGCATTGTCAAACTGAATCTCTAGTATTTGGTCCCCTCCATCAGCTGTAACCTTAGAAACAGTACCATTTCCAAACTTCTTGTGTGCAACCCGGTCTCCTACAGCTAGCTTATCTTGTAATGAAGCCTTTGACGAGCTAGCATGACTAACTCCAGAATTTTTAGTGCCAAAGCCCCTTGTCACAAAATTTGACTTTAACAAATCATTAAGGCTGCCAGCACCAACCTTAGAAGTGCTACCTGCATTGGCTGAGGTTTGTGCTGAACTTGGAGTTCTCGACGCACTTGAGGTTTGTGTATTACCTGAAGCTTGAGCCGTACTCCAAGGTGGAGTATTACTAAAGCCTTGTCCCGATCTTTGTGATTCATCACTGTTATAACCTGTATTACTGTTATAACCTGAGTTCCCACTATAGCTTTCATTGCTACTATAGCTTCGATTTTTACTCCAACTTTGAGCTGAACTCCAACTAGTATTGCTGCCACTGCCAACCGAAAAATCGCCGCCAAAACCGTTTTTCACCTTGGAAACATTGTCTACAAGCTCCTCCGGTATCTCAGAAATAAATCTAGACGGTCTATTATAGCTTGAGTTACCAAACAAGGTTCTGAATTTTGCATTGGACATATATAGCTTTTCTCTCGCTCTTGTTATGCCAACATAGCATAGTCTACGTTCCTCTTCAAGCTGGTCAGGACCTTCTGTCATTGCTCTGTATCCAGGAAATACGCCTTCCTCCATGCCCGGAATAAATACAACGGGGAATTCCAAGCCCTTGGCAGAGTGCATTGTCATCAAAACAACATAGTCCTGCTCACCCTCTAGATTATCAATATCGGATACCAAAGAAATATGTGCCAAAAATTCTTCTAAGCTTTTGTCCTCACTAATTTTCTCGAATTCGAGAGCAACCGACTTCAATTCCTTTATATTCTCTATTCTAGTTAATGACTCAACAGAGTTCTCTGTCTCATACTCCCTCAGTATTCCAGTATCCTGAGCTACTGCGTCCATCAGACTTGCAATGCCTACAGCCTTACTTATTGTTCTCAATTTTTCTATCATTGTTACAAAAGAGGTAAGTTTGTTTGCAGCCCTAGCTAGACCAGGTATTTCCTGTGCATTTGAAATGGTGCCAAAAAGTGATAGACCCATTTGACTTGCAACACTCTCTGCATTGTCCACAGTGGTATCACCTATTCCCCTTTTTGGAACATTTATAATCCTCTTCAAACTGACATTATCTGCAGGGTTTTGTATCAATCTCAAATAAGCAATAATATCCTTTATTTCTTTTCTGTCATAGAACTTCTGACCGCCAATGATTTTATAGGGGATTCCTTCTCTCATAAACATTTCTTCTAATACACGTGACTGGGCATTTATTCTATAGAGTACAGCAAAATCCTTATAACTACGACTTTCTTCATCTATCAAACGGGTGATTTCTCTAGCAGTATTCATCGCCTCTTCGTGCTCATTGTCATTTTCAATGAGTACAATCTTACTGCCTCCCTTGTTGTCAGTCCAAAGCTTTTTTCTTTTTCTTCCGCTATTATTTGCAATAACTTCATTTGCAGCATCCAATATAATTTGTGTGGAACGATAATTTTGCTCCAATTTTATAACAGTACAATCGTTGAAGTCCTTCTCAAAGTCTAAGATATTTCTTATATTTGCGCCCCTCCAGCCATAGATACTCTGGTCATCGTCTCCAACAACACATAGGTTTCCATGAGCCTCTGAAAGAAGCCTAACAAGCGTATATTGTGCTGTGTTTGTATCTTGATACTCATCTACCAAAATATATCTAAATCTGCGTTGATAATAGTCAAGGACCTCTGGATTTTCCTTGAATAGGCGGATAGTATTCATGATAATATCGTCAAAGTCCAGCGCATTATTTCTTTTTAACTTCTTTTGATATAGAGAATAAATTTTCGCAATTTTCCCCATACGGAAATCTGAAGCATATAAGCTTTCAAACTTGTTAGAATCTATGAGCTCGTCCTTTTGTTTTCCAATAGTCTCCAAAACACTCTTTGGCGGAAAATTCTTTTCATTTATATTAAGCTCTCTCAGACATTCTTTTATAACTGTTGTCTGGTCAGCAGTATCATAAATTACAAAGCTTCTATCATAGCCAAGTTTTTCAATATCACGTCTTAATATCCTGATACATATAGAGTGAAATGTACCTACCCACATATCATTTGCAAGCGCACCAATTAGAGAATCAATACGCTCTCTCATCTCGCGGGCTGCCTTGTTTGTAAATGTAATGGCCAGTATATTTGAAGGATAAACCTTGTGTGTGTCAATCAAGTTTGCTATTCTGTGCGTTAATACTCTGGTTTTACCGGAACCGGCTCCTGCGAGTACCAATAATGGGCCATCACAATGGCTGACGGCTTGCTTTTGTTCTTTGTTTAAGCCTGTGAATAAATCCACGCTGCTATCATTCCTTTCCAAAACATTTGTTCTAAAATTATATCATACTTTTACGATTTTTGTTAAATTATATATTTTACTAATAACAAAATCTTTTTATAATAAACATCTTCAATTGACAAATTTCATACCAATATTAAACAAAATCAATTTACAAATTCCTTTCAAATATTTAAAACATCAATTTGACAATTTGTTTCTTAAATAATAAATACAATCAATTGATAATTTCCTTTCAAATATTAAACAATATCAATTGACAATTTGTTTCTTAATAATAAATAGCATTATCGCAAATATTAAATTATATAGGAGGTGATTTAGTTGGACGATATTAAAGCTAAAGTAATTGATGC
>JAEZFR010000075.1 GCA_023417285.1 Bacillota bacterium | reverse complement strand
AGAGGTGGTAAAGAAATGAGGAGCAACTCTGCCAAAACAGGATTATTTACAGTAGAGATAGCTTTTTGCATATTGTTTTTAAGCATTGTTGCAACAATATGTGTTAAAAATGTAGTGAATGCATATGAAATATCAAAAAATGCTGAGCTTCTTAATGAGTCGGTAATCAGAGCTCAATCCACTGCGGAACTTTATAAGGGGCTAAAGGGAGATATAAACAGGCTCAAAGTTGTACTTAATGCGGAACAAAATGGTGGAGAATTAATTATCTACTATGATGAAGGCTGGAATACAGTACGTATTGATGGCAACTATAACACTAGTGATAAGAGCTTTAGTCTAATAATAAGGCCAGAACCTCAAAATGAATGCAAAATAAGTATACATAAGTTACCATCAAATGAGAGCATATATGCAATTAACATCAAAAGTCTAGGAGACAGCTAAATGAATAGAGAAACCTCTAACTTCAAAATCAATGTAGGGAGTTCAACTGCTATAATGATTTTTGTAGCCTTATGCCTTGCAGTAATTAGTACACTAAGTATAATTCAAGCTAATAATAGTATGGAACTAGCAAAGAAAAATGCCGAAAGTGTTAGAAATTATTATATTGCAGACTCGCTAGCTACAGAGGTTATCGAATGTCTGTTAATAGGTCAGCCAGCCAATATAAGATATAATAACTATAAAATTGAGGGAAATAATTACATATCTTACTCAGTAAATGTAGATAGTCAAAGACAGCTAAATGTGGTACTTAGAGAGAGCGATGGTAAAATAATAATTGAAAAATGGCAAGTGTCAAATAGTACACAATGGCTGATAGATGATAGTATCACTGTTTGGGACGGAGAAGAATAATAGATTGAAAGGATGTGAAAATATATTGTTTTTACTGATGGAGATGTTAAACACAGCAGTAAAAGAAAGGGCTGCAGATATTTTTATATCAGCGGGAGCCCCTGTAACCTTTAGAAAAAGCGGGAAGCTAGAATATAATACAGATTACAAAATAGATGATAACGTTTCTAAAGATATCATTGAAAGTTTGTATTTAATGGCAGGTAGATCAATGGATAAACTGAAGGAGTATTTAAATGATGATTTTTCACTTTCAGTAAACGGTCTTTCTCGTTTTAGAATTAATACTTATATGCAAAGAGGCACATTTGCTGCGGTTATTAGAACTATACCGTTTGGAATACCTGATTATAGAGAGCTTAATATTCCCGAATCGGTAATGACTGCTGCTAATAGAAATAGAGGGCTTGTTATTGTTGCAGGACCCGCGGGTGGAGGAAAAACAACAACTCTTGCTTGTATTATTGATAGAATTAATAGTATACGAGAAGGTCATATAATCACCCTAGAGGATCCAATAGAATTCCTTCATACCAATAAAAAAAGTATTGTTAGCCAACGAGAGATGGGGGTAGATGCAGATAGTTATCTTACATCATTAAGAGCATGTATGAGACAGTCTCCGGATGTAATACTTGTGGGGGAAATGAGAGACTATGAAACGATACAGACATGTATAACCGCTGCAGAAACAGGGCATCTTGTAATATCTACGTTACATACTATAGGAGTAGCAAATACAATTGATCGTATAATAGATATATTCCCAGCTACCCAACAGCAGCAGATAAGAATACAACTTGCTATGGTTTTGCAAACCATTATTTCTCAGCAGATGATACCAACTATTGACGGCAAAAATATACCCGTATTTGAGGTTATAAACCTAAATAATGCAGTTCGAAATATGATAAGGGAATCTAAAATACATCAGATTGATTCTATAATAACATCCAATACAAGTGATGGGTTAATCGGAATGGATAAACAGATACTTGAACTGGTGCAAAAAGGAATTGTCACTTCCGAAAATGCTTTGTTGTATGCATCAAATACTGAATTCATGAAGAAGAATTTAAAAAATAGCTTAAAGTGAGTTGTGAAAAAACAGAGTAAGTAGAAATTACTCATTTGGACATCGAAAATACGGAGGTAGAGATATGGGTAAAAAAGCAGTGGTATCAATTGGTGGTATTACTCTTTTAGCAGCATTGGTATTTGGCATGGTTTATTATGTATTAGATAATGGTTCTAATAGTAATTATATATATGAAGTTGATTTTTCTGATAATGAAACAGAAATATTAGAAGAACTTGAAAAAATACCTCTATCAGAGGCTCCACTGGCAAGAGTATTAATGCCTCAGGCTTCAGGAAAAATTGTGTACTCAAATAATTATATTAAGATGGATGCATCAAATATAGCCGATGGCTATGTAATGATTGCTTATACGGGCTTATCACAGGAAAAACTGAAGATAATTATAACCTGTCCATCAAAAGTTAAATATACATATAACCTTACAGATAACGGGGATTTTGAGGTCTTTCCTCTTTCAGACGGAAATGGCAAGTACAACATTACAGCATATAAAAACATTACGGGAATAAAATATTCTACTATATATAGCAAAGACATCACCGTAAATTTAGAAAGTGAGTTTGCTCCATTTTTGTTACCAAATCAGTATGTAAATTATACTCCCGAGAGTAAAGTAGTTCAAAAAGCTCATGAGTTGGTTGAAAATAGAGAAGATGAACTTGAAGCGGTCAAAGAGATTTATCAGTTTGTGGTAACAAATATTAAATATGATAAAATCAAGATCAAAAACGTTAAAAGCGGATATTTACCAGATTTAGATGATGTTCTACAGAAGAAGAAGGGGATATGCTTTGATTATGCCGCATTAATGACAGCAATGCTTAGAAGCCAGAATATACCATGCAAACTTGTTATAGGCTATTCAGGTAGCGCATATCATGCATGGATTAACGTATATACTGAGAAAAGCGGATGGATCAATAAGGCAGTATTCTTTGATGGTGCCAATTGGAAGTTGATGGATCCTACCTATGCTTCAAGTGGAAAACAAAGCAAGAGCATTATGAGATATATTGAAAACGAAAAAAACTATTCAGCTAAATACCTATACTAATTAGCCTAATACCAAGCGACTCAGTCTAAAGAGTCGCTTGCACTATTTAGGCAGACAACACTGTATATAATATTAAGGTTACGGCTAACTTTATAGTGCTGAGTGCTAAAAGCTGATAGTATTCTTTGCGCAACATTAATACTATTATCATAGTTTGCATAAGGCAAAATAACTAGAAATTGTGTGACGCTATATTGCGTAAAAATATCTCCTTTACGAAGTGAGGTAGTAATAATAGATTTTAATTTGTTCATATAGCTCGCACATTGCTTAGGAGTTAATTCTTTATTACCTAAGCTTCTTATGGTAAATAGGCACAAGTGTGCTTCAGTCTTAGTTCGGTATGATTCACGTATAATCATATTGCTAATATACTTGAAAAAAGCGTACTCGCAGTAAAAACATCCACTATCATTCTCGTCGAGAGATAACTGCTTTTTTATTGTAGCTAAGTTTAGCTCTACATTATGAGCCATTCTTATAGCATCGTTATATACTGAAATAAGCTCAGCAGAAGGAGTCACTCCAATTTGTGAATAGAATATATCACAAATGTGTTTATAGTAACTTATTGCTTCTTCGTATTGACCAAGCTTAATGTGCGCAGAAATGAGCTCGTGATGTAAAAGTTCATTAGTTTCTGCAATAGCCACAGCTTTTTGGCATAGCTGTAAAATCTCTGTATAAGCTTGTTTCTTAGACAGGAGCTCTACTGCTTCAAGAACAGCAGATACATACAAGCTATGGTAATAACTGTTTATTGGAATTACCCACGATTCCAGAGAGCTTTTCGGTAAGAAATCTCCAATATATATTTCAAGAGCGCTTAAAATATTGTTCAGTCTTTCTTCATCCGAGTTAGTAGCTAGATTTAGATAGTTTTCAAAAGTATCTATGTCTACCACTACCTCTATAGAAGAATTCCATATATAGCAGTCTCTGTGATAGGTTAAGATATCTTTTGCATTTTCTACTCCTATATCTTCAAGTAGCTTTCTAGCCCTGAAAAGAAGGGCTTTTATGGTGTTTCTTGGATTCTCAATATTGTTGTCAGGCCATAACAATTCAAATAAATCGGTTTGAGAAATGTGCTTATGACGATTATAAATTAAATATTCCAATAGAAGCCATACCTTTTTAGAGCGATTGCAGGTACCATCTATAGTTTTGTTTCCATAGGAAATTTCAAATCTTCCTAACATGCTTATCTTTAATGTATTAGTCAAGGTATCCCCCTTTTAAGCTAATAATGTATTAATACCAAATATTACCTTATAACTTTATAACATTATCATAGATAAATATTAAGAATATTTTTTTATTTAAAGATATCTATATTAATAAGTATACTTATGTAAACTTATTAATCAATAATTTAAACAAAATTAGTTAAATTTATATGCCTAAATAATAACCTAATAGAATTAAAATATAACCGAAAAGTAACCTAACAATGATAGCATATTATTGAACTTAATACTGGAGATAAGGAAGATGGGAGCAGAATATTATG
>JAEZFR010000571.1 GCA_023417285.1 Bacillota bacterium | reverse complement strand
AAGCAACACTCCGCCCATAACTCGGGAGGGTTCTTGAGAAAGATTACAAAGATGTATTAAAGAAAGGATGGATAATTATGAAAGTAGCAATTAAAAATGATGAAAGAGGCTTATTATTTAGGGACGGAAACTATGTTAAATGCCTAAAGCCCGGAAAATATAGCCTTAATCCATTTGTTAGGTACACAGTTGCTGTAGAGGATGTAAACAAGATTTTTGAAACAGTTGGCAAGAACCTATCCATTTATCTAGAGGATCAGGAGCTTTTAAAAGAACTATTGGTTGTTGATGTTCAAGATTATGAGCTTGCAATACACTTCGAAGACGGCAAACTCACAGAGGTTTTGAAATCCGGGAGGTACGCATTTTGGAATGTACTTAAAAAACATGAGTTCCTAACAATTGACGTTAGAAATCCTGAGGTTCGGGACATTGATGCCTCAATATATAATAGCCCAAAGCTCTCAGGCGTTGTTGGTTATTTTGAAGTGGAGAGCCATGAAATGGGTATTCTTTACTACAACAATGTTGTACAAAAAACATTAGAGCCCGGCAGATACTTCTTTTGGAAAGGCCCTGTACATACTACAGTAAAGAAAGTTGACCTTAGACAGCAACAATTAGATATGACGGGGCAGGAAATCATGACGGAGGATAAAATAACTTTAAGGTTGAACTTTGTATGCCATTACAAAACTACAGACCCCTTAAAGGTAGTTGAAATAAAATCCCTTGAAGCTCAACTCTACATAGTTCTACAGTTGATTTTAAGAGAGTATGTAGGCGGTATGAAACTTGATGATCTGCTTATAAAGAAGCAGGAAATCGGTATCTATGTTCTTGAAAAGCTAAAAGAGATAAGTGGTAACTATGGTGTAGAGTTCCTGTTTGCCGGTGTAAAGGATATTATTTTACCAGGCGAAATAAAAGAGATACTAAATACTGTATTAATTGCAGAAAAGAAGGCCCAGGCCAATGTTATAACAAGAAGAGAAGAAGTAGCTTCAACCAGAAGCCTTTTAAATACCGCAAAGCTTATGGAGGAAAATCAGACACTTTACAGGCTAAAAGAGCTTGAGTTCCTTGAGAAAATATGTGAGAAAATAGGCAATGTCTCACTGACAGGCGGTGGTAGTTTGTTGGAGCAATTAAATACCTTGCTTTCAAATAAGACATTTGATAAGCAGAGTAAGGCATAAGCATAGATTTTTCTATGAGCACTCCCTTGTTAATGATATATTAACGAGGGAGGTTTATTTTATTTTAGAAGAAGGTGAAGGAAATGATTGAAATCAAAGGAAAATACAATTCGGCTAAAGTCTTTACCGATAATTTGGAGCAAAGGGCTGCAGGACAGATACTAGAACTCTGTAATCAGGAGTTTTCTAAAAATAGCAAAATCAGAATAATGCCTGATACCCACGCTGGAGCAGGCTGTACTATCGGAACTACTATGACCATTAAGGATAAAATAGTTCCAAACCTTGTGGGAGTTGACATCGGCTGTGGGATGTTTGTCAGCGTATTAGGAAAAACAGAGATAAATTTCAAGAGGCTTGATGAGGTGATTCGGAGCTGTGTTCCTAGCGGATTTGAGGTACGTGTGAATCCTCATAAATATAACGCCTTTGTGGATATACATAGCTTAAGATGCAAAGAGCATGTAGATCTAAATAGGGCATCTCTAAGCATCGGAACGTTAGGAGGCGGAAATCACTTCATTGAAATGAATGTTGATGATAAAAATGTATATTTAGTTGTACACTCAGGTAGTCGTTATCTAGGTAAGCAGATCGCTGAATACTATCAGAATAGGGCAACAAAAGAAGTTGTAAAGAAAAGTAATAACGATATTATTTCCGTTTTAAAAAGCCAAGGCAGAGAGCGGGATATTCAGAAGGAAATTGAAAAATCGAGAACTAATATCAATGACTCTTTAGCCTATGTTCAGGGCCAGACTTTTGATGACTATATTCATGATATGATGATTGCTCAACTATTTGCAGAATTCAACAGGAAAGCTATTGTGGAGGTTATTATAAGCAAAATGAATTTTAATGTTATTGATAGTTTCACAACAATTCATAATTATATAGATATGGATGAAATGATTCTGAGAAAAGGCGCCATATCAGCAAAAGAAGGTGAAAGATTGATAATCCCTATTAATATGAGGGATGGTAGTATTATCGCTACAGGCAAGGGAAATATTGATTGGAACCAATCAGCCCCTCATGGCGCTGGTAGGTTAATGAGCCGAAAGCAGGCAAGACTTAATTTGTCATTGGAAGAGTTTAAAAAGTCGATGGACGGGATATATACAACATCACTGTCAATGGATACACTAGATGAAGCTCCATTTGCGTATAAGCCCATCGAAGAGATAATTGCCAATATTCAAGATACTGTTGAAATCAATACAATAATCAAACCTGTTTATAACTTTAAGGCATCTGATGATTAGCAAATACATTCATTAAAGAGGTTACCATGAGAGAAATAATTCTAAACAATATAATTGATTTACCATTTAGTCTTCATGCATATTATTCTTTCCTGAAAAAATGTAAAATGCTATTTAAATGAATGGATATTGAGTTATCTTACTTTCACCAACAGTTTATTGCAGGCATTTTATTATGGTTACGATAGGGGTGATCATTTACTAGCATTAACAAAAGTAAAAAGGCCCTTGTCTTATTGCTTATAATTTATTCGCTTTGCTTGTTCCTTCCATTAATCAATGTGAATATCAAAGCGGTTACTCCTCCTGACGCTATAACAACAAATAGATCAATAGGAGCAAAGACAATTCCAGGAATACTTTCAAAAATGAAACCTGAACCAAAGCTATACAGATGTCCGTGCAGAAGGACCATTTCACCAACATACATAATGATAGTCATTATTGAAGAAACAATAGCCGGAATCCCTATTGAAACGAATTTACGCTTACCCAGAAGAAACGAACCTACATAAATACCTACGGTTACCCCCAGAAGAATGAAGAACATGGCCATTAATGTGGCTGATAATGGAGATACCTGAATGCTCCCGTCTCTCCAAAAAGCGGTGAAGCAAGCGAGAATACAAAGTCCAAGGAATATCAGAGAACAAATTGACTGTAGTATCAATGACTTTAGGCGTTTTTTCTCCCCAGTCTTTATCATTTGAGCAAATCCGTATAAACAGTTCAGTATCGAAAGAATCAGAACTACGGAAATAATGTAAAAATGCAACTTAAAAGCAGGGTTATAGTTACCCATCAAAATATCTACTGCTGTTTGTGTTTTATATGGTGTAACAGTTTGGCCCCAACCTTCAGGCGATACGTAGCACATAAACATTTGCCAATCTTCAAGCTTTGTAACCGTTTCAGCTGTTGTAACCACAACTTTTTGTTCAAACAGTGTTTCAAGGATAAAGAATGCTCCAGTGGCTACAGTTGAACCTCCAATCAGAGCATACCGCTTGAACAGTTTAATACATAAAGGCAGTATAAGCATGCCAATTAAAATAGAGATACAAATGGGTGTATACGGGATTATGTACTTCGGATAGTTTTCTTTCAAAACAGCTCCGTCAACAATCATATCGGTGATAACACGCACTCCCATAGAAAGTGGATAATAGGAAGCGAGCAGGACACCGAGACAGGCAAACAGATAATATCTGTTAAAGTGTTTTTTGTTCATAATAATTCTCCTTTCACCCTGCATTTGTCAACAACACATAGAATATTGCAGCGAACAATGCAAATGACACTATTAAGGAAAGCCACGTCAATTTCTTAAAGAATAGTATGTTTTCTATTCTTGCTCTGATTTTTGCACCACCAAATGCAGAAGCACAAACATTCATACTTTCCTTACTTTCTAGTAATGCAAGTGCATACTCTTTAGCACGAACATAACCCAGCTTCACAAGCACACATTCATCACAGGACAACTCAAGGTCGGTAAGGAACAGTTTATAGAACACCCAGGAAAGTGGATTGAACCAATGTGCAGCCACTATCAGAAAAGTAATAACACGCCAAATATTGTCGCCACGGCGAATATGCATTTTTTCATGCAACAACACAAGCTCAATATCTTTATCCGCATAATATGTAGGTAAAATAATTTTTGGTTTTACGATACCGTATACAGCGGGCGATACAGCCTTGCCCGAAAGAAAAATGTTATCACGAAGATGTTTGGCGTCCTTCATTTCGTGCAGTGTTGTGAAATAAATCACTCCAAGCATAAGTATAATTACCAAAAACACAATAATCCATATTATGGAGGCTATGTTGAAAATCTGATCAAGAAGGTTCACCTTATATGTAATAGGAAAATAGCTGTCTGCTGCCCTTACACTGTTCATCATTGAAAAGGAAGCATCGTCTGTAGGTTGATATACGACAACAGTTTTAGTAGTAATGCCGGCCAGTAGTGACATCAAACTATATGGGCTATTTAGTCCAAGAGGTACTGTCATTCTGAAAAAAGGGACGAGCCAAAGAAGCACCGTAAGTCTTCTCGGAATCTTTGGCACTAATCTGGCAAGCATAACTAATACGCCTGTTATTGCGGCTGTTATACTCATATTAAAAACCCAGTAGAAAACTTCTTGTAGCATGGTGTTCACCTTTTGTCGATCAACTTACGAAGTTCATTGATTTCGTTCTTTGTCAGAGGCTCATCATCAAGCAATGCCGAAAACAAGGCCTGCCGAGATCCCCCAAATACTTTTTTAACGAGTGATACTGCCTCAACCTTCTGCATTTGGCTTTGCGAAACAAGAGGGGTGCAAATAAAGCCGGGATCCTCTCGCTGGATAAAACCTTTTGCTTCAAGCTTTTTAATTACGGTATAAGTAGTGTTCTTATTCCAACCAATGGTATCTGCAGCTATCAGGCTGATCTCTTTTGCTGAAATCGGACTGTTAGCCCAAATGATTTCCATTACTTTTGCCTCACTGTCAAAAAGCTTTTCTTTCATGATTTACCTCCGCAGACTATTTCTGTAGTCCATACTACCACGATAGTCTGAGTTTGTCAACTAATAATTATTAAAATGGAAAGCTTACTTGACATTTATACATATGAATAGTATACTAAAATGGAAAGTTAACTTTACATACTTATAATTAGGAGGTGCAATGTGAAAAATCGTCTAGAAGAAATTCGTAAACAGCATGGAATTAAACAGGAAGATTTAGCAGAAGCACTTGAAGTGTCAAGACAAACAATTGGGTCATTGGAGAATGGAAGATACAATCCCTCAATAATACTTGCTTTCAAAATAGCAAGATACTTTAATATGAGTATCGAGGATATCTTTATCTATGAGGAGGACGAAAAATGAAGAAGACTTATTTTTCTATAATTATTACTACTATCGGCATATTAATGTTAGTATCAGGGTTAATTCTTGTAAAAACTATTTCGGAGCCTACTGGAATAATGACTGCGCTTCCATATATTCTTGTAGGACTTGGTAGTGGTATATTTGGCGGTGGCATAGCAGAGATAATTAAGTTAAGAACAATTAAAAATCACCCAGATATAAAGAAACAGATGGAAATAAATGAAAATGATGAGAGGAATATTGCAATAGCAAATCGGGCAAAAGCCAAGGCATATGATATGATGGTTTTTGTATTTGGGGCTTTAATGCTTTCTTATGCTTTAATGGGTACAGAAATGGTTGCAGTACTTATGTTGGTTTTTGCATATCTATTTGTGATAGGCTGTGGAATTTTTTATAGAGTTAAATATGACAAAGAGATGTAGATGTAGGGAAATATATGCAAAGTATAACAAAAAGTATTAGAATTTTTCTTGAGTTGTTGTAAATATATATTAAGTTTTACACTTTAACTTTAACCTTACCGAGTTTATACTAAAATAAATAAGGTGGGTGAAGAATAATGAATTTAATAGACTCTATAATTTTTGATCTGGATGGGACTCTTTGGGACGCGACAGCGATTACATTCAGGGCTTGGGAAAAGATTTTGAAGGATAGAGAAGGAATAAAAGAATCAATAACTCTCGAAATGTACAAAAGCGTTCAAGGCATGCAGGCAGCCGAAATAGGAGCGAAGTTTTTTCCATATTTATCTGAGCAGGACCAGATAAATTTAGTTAATATCTGTTGTGAGGCAGAAAATCCTTTGATACTAAAAGAAGGCGGCATTCTATATAATAATCTTGAGTCAACGCTGGAAAAACTTGCGGAGCGTTACCCGTTATTTATTGTGAGTAACTGTCATGATGGCTACATAGAAGCTTTTTTGGAATATCACGGACTGGGCCGCTATTTTAAGGATATTGAAAGTGCAGGGTCTACCGGATTATCAAAGGGTGAAAACATTAAGTTGATTATCGATAGAAATCAACTTAAGCATCCAATCTATGTGGGAGATACTGAAGGTGATTGCAACAGTGCTAGGCAGGTAAAGGTGCCTTTTGTTTTTGCAAGCTACGGCTTTGGAAGTGTGAAAGATTACGATATGAAGATTGACGACATTATGGATTTGTTAAAAATTGTTAGTCAAAATAATTAAACACAACAAAGCTAAGGTACTTGTTGCTAGTATGATAACTAAAAATTATTCGTGTAAGCCCTACTTTTATTAATTTTAATAAGAAGGTAGGGCTTACTTTTAATTTACTATATTGGGACCTAAAAAGCCAAAAAAGTACCATTTTTAGGTCCCAAAATCCTTCCCAGAATGAAGCGCCTAACCCGGTGTGAAACAGAAGTGAAGATACAACCCAAAGCGAGCTAGATATTAGATGTGTGCTTATCCAACATAATACTTAAAAACTAATAGATGGTAAAATAAATAGGTTGTATAATATATAAGTAGTATAAATATACAGGTGGTATTAATATTACAAGGAGTTTTTAGTGTGTGGAGGCTATATGAAAAAACAGCTAAACCAAATGCCCCTAGAAGAATTATGGCGGTTATTTCCTATCATTCTTAGAGACCATAATCCAGAGTATATAAAATGGTATAAAGAAGAAGAGAAAAGGCTTCAAAATCTATTGTATAAAATAGATATAGCGCGTATAAATCATATAGGTAGCACAGCAGTCAATGGACTTATTGCAAAGCCAACAATTGATATTCTGTTGGAGCTAAAAAGTAATGCTGATGTAGAGTTATTAAGCAATTTACTCCAGCAAGATTGTTGGATACTAATGCATAGTGAAAAGGATAAACTCAACCTGGTATTTAATAAAGGGTACACAAAACATGGCTTTGCGAAAAAAGTATATCATCTTCATGTACGATACCATGAGGATTGGGACGAGCTATACTTCAGGGATTATCTAATTGCACATGGAGATATTGCGTCGGAGTATGCATTACTCAAGCTAACGCTAAAAAGCCAGTATGAGCATAATAGGGATGCTTATACCAGCGGAAAATCTAGTTTTATTTCAGAATACACTCAAAAAGCAAGGATAGAGTTTTCAAAAAGGTATAAGCCAGAGTGCTTGTAAGGAATGGAGGAAAATATGCATATACAAATTGCTGATCAAAATGACCTGAATGGATTACTTTCACTATATACACAATTTCATGATAATAGTATGCCGGAAATAGATGATAAGCTATTTTCTATATGGAATGATATTTTAAGCGATAAAAATCATTACATATTTATTTGTAAAGAGTACAATACTATAGTTTCTTCCTGCGTAATGATTATTGTTCCTAATCTGACTCATAACCAAAGACCATACGCCTTGATAGAAAATGTAGTTACGCATGAAGACTACCGAAATAAAGGCCTTGCATCAGCTGTTTTGGAATATGCTAAAAAAATAGCTATTGATAAAAATTGCTATAAAATAATGCTAATGACAGGCAGCAAGAAGGTCAGTACCTTGAATTTTTACAGAAGGGCAGGCTACAACTCTGAGGATAAAACTGCATTCATACAATGGTTGTAGCAACTAGCAATAAGCCATACAATGGTTTTAGCAACTAACGATAAACCATACAATGGTTTTAGCAACTAAGCGATAAAACATCTAAAGAGACGTAGAGCTACTAAGAACAGCTCGCTGCACATCATAGCTT